>CAZXYJ010000164.1:0-2727 GCA_964644925.1 uncultured Halobacteria archaeon
GCATCCGTATAAACAGCTACAAGGTAATATTTTTTGAAGGGATAGAATAAATCAGCGATATCTGAAGCTGTGTTTATCGTTCTTATGTTCCTCTTCCATAGTCTTATAATATCCTGCAAATCCGTCTCTACGGCTTCCCTTATTTCCCAGCTTTCCATAAATAAAGCCTTTCCTTTTGGTAAAATAAAAGCCTTTGCGGAAAAGAAAGAAACTATCTGGCTGGGAGGGTTGATAAGGGGGGTCTGGCCCCTTATTGTTAGAACAGTTTCCCCCTGTTCATTATCTCGTTCGGGTCAAGAACATGCAGGAACTTCTTCCAGACTTCAGCAAGATACCCTATTCTTTCCGCGGTCGGCTCTATTATTCCCGCGTAAGGTCTGAACCAGCCGTAGATACCCAGCTCAAGCAGCCGGTGAAATTGCTTCTCGTTATAATTCCTTAGCTTATCGCCGAATTCCTCGTCACTGCCGTCATAAAACACGTCAAGCTCGAAATAGCAGAGCTGCCCGTGGAAACGGTATATCGGGTCAATATAGAAATGAACGTGGTCCCGAGGGATTCCTACTTCCAGCGCCGTCTTCTCGTGCACTTCATAATATTTCGCAGCCAGCGTCAAAGGTCCGTACAGCCCTATGCAATGGTAATTCCCTCTACCTTTTATGCCAAACACCATGCTGCTCTTCTCCGCACCGCCCAGGCTCTCATGCTCGAACGTGCTTGCGAACTCAGCCGGTAAATCCAGTACCTGCCCGCCGCATTCTTTCATGTACGCACGCACCAGCTTATCTTTCGCATCGAATATACCGTCCACGCCTTCTATCAGCACGCACAAGACGAACTTCGGCAGCTTCTCGTAAGGATAATCAAAAGTGCCGAAGATACCTTTTAACCAGCTCTGGTTGTCCACTAACCTGATACTTGCCGCTAATTCATCGTTCATCAAATTGTAAATGAATTTCGTCGGCGTGCCCACATCGTCAAAACCAATGAAGTACTCTTTCCTGTTGTCATACAGCCGGTACAGTTTCGCCGTTAATTCGGTTACCACACCGCACGTACCGGGATGTGCGCAGAACATACCTGCAAAGTCAGGACCCACGCCGTACCGGAAATAAGGCATCTCCGAAAGCGCTCTTGAACCTGTTTTTAACGTCTCGCCGTTCGGCAGGATCATCTCATACGAAATCGTGTGGTCATGCCCGTCCGCAGCCGAAGTTTGGTATATCCCGCGCAGGTAATAATTCGCCAGTACGCTCACGGTAAGCGGCGCATCAGGGAATGCCGGTCGCAACTTGTACCTTCGCGTCTGCTCCAGTAACATTCCAAACGTCACTCCCGGCTCTACGGTCGCGGTCTTCATCTCGGGGTTTATCTCCAGGATGCGGTTCATCCTCGACAGGTCTAACAAAATGCTGCCGTCATGAACCGGGATAGTCAACCCACGCACGTTTATTCCCGTGCTATACGGAATCACCGGTATTTTATGCGTATTTGCAAGCATCAAAACCGTTCGCACTTCTTCTTTATTCCCGGGTCGCACGATACAAGCCGGGTTCTTAGCGGGTACAAAATGCCAGTGCTGGTCTCTCGAATACGATGTGCATATTGCACGGTCGTCAGTTGCGTTCTGCTCCCCTACTATCGCTTGCAGTTTGTTTATTAACGTTGAAAAGGTTTCATTCATCTTAATCCCCCCTCTAAACACCTATCTACAAGCTCCACAACGTCATACACTTCCAATTCTCCTTGTTCTTCTTTCTCCGCAGCTTCCTTCAAATTGCGTTTACAGAATGGGCATGCACTCACAAGTGCTTCTGCACCTGCTTCTTTTGCTTCTTTCAGTCGTTCGGCAGCACTCCACAGTGCGAAGTCATCGAATGCCGACTTCACGCCACCTCCCGAGCCGCAACACCACGCTTGCTCCCTTTCGCGCTTCATCTTCTTTATGTCTGCTACTTTGCTCAAAACCGCTCTTGGCTCTTCGTATATGCCCAAATCCCTGCCCAAATGACATGGATCGTGATAAGCCGCCTTCAGATTCTCCTTCTTCAGGTTCATATTCCCCTGTCGCGTTAAAAACTGCGTGGAATGCACCAGTTCGACACCCATATCAGGATAGTTCTTCTCGAACGTCTTCATACAGCCGGGACATGTAAAAACAACGGTCTTTGCGCCGCTCCTCTTTATCTCTTCAACGTTGTGTGCCACGAGCTCCTTCGCCGCTTCTACCTGCCCTGTTCTGAATAATACCGAGCCACAGCACCATTCCTCACCCATCACCTGGTATTTCAGCCCTAATTTATCGAAGATTTCAAGCATAGCATCGGCAATCTCCGGCACTCTATACCGAGCAGTACAACCGATGTAATAGAGAACATCCGCATTCTTGTCGGTCGCTCCCGTTTTGACTTTATATTCATATTTCTCGCCATACGCATTCTTCGTTTCTTCTATCTTATCTGCAATAGACGTATGCACATCGGGAATCCAGCCTTTACTTGCCATCTCGTGCCGCATCGCTTCAAACAGTTCCGGTGCTCCCAGCTCCACGCTTGTTATCTGCTTACACTTTTCATAACAAGCCCCGCATACCGTACAGGCATAGACCGATTTCAATAGCCCCTCCGAAGGTTCGGTTATCTCACCTTCTAATATCGCCCGGAAAATCTCCATCTTGCCCGGTGCGTAAAACGCTTGATAGCCGTAATATTCCCCGCTGGGGCATAA
>CAZXYJ010000165.1:0-2725 GCA_964644925.1 uncultured Halobacteria archaeon
GATGAGGAAGAAATCCCAAAGGAGTGGTACAATATACAGGCGGACATGCCTTCTCCGCTGGACCCGGTGCTAAATCCAGCGACGAGGGAGCCAATAACACCCGATGATTTAGCGGCTATTTTCCCCATGGGGCTGATAAAACAGGAAGTGAGCACGGAGCGGTGGATTCCTATACCGGAGGAAGTTAGAGAGATTTACCGGCTCTGGCGACCCACGCCGTTGTACAGAGCAAAGCGGCTGGAGGAGAAACTGAAGACGCCAGCGAGGATTTATTACAAGTGGGAAGGAGTTAGCCCGCCGGGAAGTCATAAACCGAACACTGCGGTTGCACAGGCATATTACAACATGAAAGAAGGCGTTGAGAGGATAGCAACGGAAACAGGGGCGGGTCAGTGGGGTTCAGCACTCGCTTTTGGTACCATGCTGTTCGGGTTGAAATCCACGATTTACATGGTTGCTGCGAGTTACGACCAGAAACCATACCGAAGGGTAATGATGGAAACGTGGGACGGCGAAGTATTCCGAAGCCCGAGCAAGAACACGGAATATGGGCGTCAATATCTGGAGAAGGACCCGGATACTACGGGTAGTCTGGGTATTTCAATCTCAGAAGCGGTAGAGGATGCAGCCACGCATGACAATACGAACTACGCACTGGGTTCGGTTCTGAATCACGTTATATTGCATCAGACCGTAATAGGTCTGGAGGCGAAGCTTGCGTTTAAGCAGATAGACGAATATCCTGATGTGATTTTCGGAAACGTCGGCGGCGGCAGTAACTTCAGTGGAGCTACTTTTCCGTTCGCCTGCGATAAGTTAACAGGTAAAAAGCCGGACTTAAAAATCGTTGCTTGTGAGCCGATGGCATGTCCAACGCTGACGAAGGGGCTGTATCTATACGATTTTGGCGACTGTGCAGGGATGACGCCTCTGTTGAAGATGTTCACGTTGGGGCATACGTTCGTCCCGCCACCAATTCACGCAGGCGGGCTGAGATACCACGGCGATGCACCGTTGCTCTGCAAGCTGGTGAAGGACGGCTGGATAGATGCAGTGGCGTATCACCAGACCGAGATATTCAAGGCTGCGAAATTGTTTGCCGAGACTGAAGGGCACATAATAGCACCGGAATCGGCACACGAAGTGAAAGCGGTGATAGACGAGGCGTTGCGATGCAAGGAAGAAGGTAAAGAGGAAGTGATATACTTCAATAATTCGGGTCACGGGCATTTCGACTTAGGTGCATACGACGCGTTTCTGAGTGGGAAACTCGTGGATTACGAGTATCCCGCGGAGTTGGTGAAGCAGGCATTGGCTAATCTGCCGCAGGCGGAGTAGGGCAGTCGTAAGAAGATAAATAGGGGGACTAAAGTGTGCATTTTAGCATCTTCCCTCTCTTTTTTATGTTTTGACGAGCTGCCGGGAGAGGATATACATAAGTGTGCGTGATCCGAGGTCTATATGCAAATAGGTTTCCTCATCAACCCGATAGCGGGCTTGGGCGGCTCAGTAGGACTAAAAGGAACGGACGGACTGGTAGAAGAGGCACTGCAGCGAGGTGCAAAACCAATAGCATGCGAAAGGGCGAAGAAATGCATGCAAGAGTTGGAACTCGACACTTCCTCTGTTATCCTCACGTGCTCAGCAGATATGGGCGAAAACGCGGTGATAAAACAATCGCAGAGATATGAAGTGGTGTATTCGTTTGCAGGAGACAGCACGAGTGAAGACACAAAGAACGCATGCAAGACATTTCTGGAAGAAGGGGTTGACCTGCTCCTGTTTTGTGGCGGCGACGGAACGGCGAGGGACGTGTACAGCGTAGTAGGAAAAGACATTCCAGTGATAGGAATTCCTGCGGGTGTGAAGATGCACTCTGCGGTATTTGCGATAAGTCCCGGTGGAGCGGCGAAAATAGTCGAGCATTTTGCCGCGGGAAAAGCGGAACTGCGAGACGCGGAGGTAATGGATACCGATGAAGACGCATACAGGCGAAACGAGCTACGAATGAAGGTGTTTGGATATGCGCAAACGCCTTACGAGCCCGTTCTGGTTCAGCAGGGTAAAAGCCTGTTTCAAAGTGTGAGTGAAGAAAAAGCGAAGGAGGAGATAGCGAGATTCGCATGTGAATTTATGGCTGACGGTTCGCTTTACATACTCGGTGCGGGGACGACCACCCACAAGATTGCCGAATTGCTGGGTCTGGGTGAAGAGAAGACGCTGCTTGGCGTGGATGCAGTGAAGAACAGGGAGCTAGTGGGTAAGGATTTGAATGAGCGTGAATTGCTGCGATTGCTGAAGAAGGAAAACGAAAAGAAAAAGGAAGGAAATTTCCTGGTAAAACTATTGGTGAGCCCTATTGGTGCGCAGGGCTTTGTCTTCGGCAGGGGGAATCAGCAGTTGAGCGCAAAGGTGATAGAAAAGGTCGGTGTAGAGAACGTGATTGTGCTTGCAACTCCGCATAAGTTGAGTGAAACGCCGTTTCTTCTTGTTGATACGGGCAGTGAGGAGTTAGATAAGCAGTTGAGCGGGTATATGAGTGTCGTATGCGGCTATCGGATGGCGCAGAGGAAAGAGGTGAGGAGAGGGTGAGAGGATACAGTCAATTTTTCTAGTGAAATTGCTAAATCCTTAAATTTCACCGCAGAGCACACGGAGAACGCAAAGGCACAAGAAAGAATAAATTTTGATAATCGGACGCAGATGAACGCAGATAATCAGGATT
>CAZXYJ010000166.1:0-2650 GCA_964644925.1 uncultured Halobacteria archaeon
GGAGAAAGTATGGCGGAATATAAAGGAAGCGAAGAGAAAGGGAGTTCATATTGAAATTACAACGCTCATTATACCCGGTGTGAACGATGATGAGGGATGCGTGAGGAGCATAGCTTCAAGAATCAGGAAAGACATCGGGGAAAACACACCGTGGCATGTAACGCAGTATTATCCGGCTTACAGGGCGCTTGAATTCGGTCTTTATAAAGGAAGAACACCTGTTGAAATACTGGAACGAGCATGGGAAATAGGGAAGGAAGAGGGTTTGAATTATGTTTATATTGGTAATGTCCCCGGGCACCCATATGAGAATACTTATTGTCCACGTTGCGGTGCGCTGTTAATCAAGCGATACAGTTTTGACGTAGTTAGTTATCGCATAACCACGGAAAATAAATGCCCTGAGTGTGGGCAGGCTATTCCTATAAACCTTTTGTAATTGTATATCGTAGAATATGGTCATGGTAAGAGGGCAAATCTGCTTTCTGATTATACCTTTGCGATAAGGAATAGAGAAGGAAATCTCGCTCCAATAGCAAAGGCGTATTGTGGGTTGAAAGACCGGGAAATCGAGGAAATGACACAATATTTCAAGGGAATTGCAATGGAAGAACATGGACGAACATTTTTTGTGGAGCCAAAAGTTGTTGTCGAGGTAAAATTCGGTGAAATTCAGAGAAGTTCTTTATATGAGGTGAGCTATGCACTCCGGTTTCCACGCATCAAACGGATACGATGGGACCTGTCAGTGGATGAGATAGATTCGATAGAGAAGGTTGAAAAAATCTTTGGGAAACAAAAGAGAATCTCTTAGCTACCTTCTAAACCTCAGCACGACTGAAGTTTCCACCTGTCTGTCAGGAATGTTCCAATATGTTCGGAGAAGTCTATCCTTTTCCTCAGGCGATACTGATTTGAAACCATGTTTCTCGTAGAACCGAATAGCCCAAGTTGCATCCACCCACGTTCCAACTAAAATCTCGGAAGTTTTCGCAAGACGCATCAAATGCTCGAGTAGCCTTTCCCCAATCCCTCTTCTCTGGTATTTAGTAAGTACATAGGCATGCCTGATCAATGTGGCATCTTTAACTGGTTGAATTCGCATTACACCAAGCAAAGTGTTGCCTTCCACCCACCCGAAAAAAGTAACACCGGCATCAGTTTCTTCTTTAAGTTCCTCAGCCAACATGTACGGTTCTTTCCACCTGTCAGCCGGGATTATGCCTTTGTAAGCTTGCGCACCATCATTTACAATTCTTATTATGGCATCGAAGTCTGAAGGCAGTAGCAATAGTTTGCGAATCATTTTTATGCAATATCCCCTTTGTTTGCCAATGTTGCCTAATGTTTCGCAGCTAAAAGAAGTTTGCAGTAGCAAATTTGAGGGGGTAGGAAAAAAGTTTCTAAGGAATGTTATACGCTGTGATATGGTTTTTAATGGATAATCTTAGGGAGATAGTCTATTCTCAATTTAACTTCTTTATTTAATGGAATCTTTTCAGCCTTCAAATATTCGAGCATTTTATCTATATCAATCCGAACTCTCGGTTGGCCTGCTACTTCTTTATATTCAAAATCCTTGAAAGCATGCTCAGTAACAACCCCAGAATCAAATTTCCCACCAACCTTTTTAGGATAGGTAATTGACAATTTAATTGCATCAGGTCGTCTTAAATAATTTTTTAAGTCAATACGGAAATACCTTGCTAATCTTTTCCATTCTCTTATAGCCCACTTTTTTTCAATTGATTCCCATTGCTCAAGTTTTAATGGTTGCAAATATTCAGATGGAACATCAACAGCGTCTTTCAGTATATAAACAGTCTTCGGGCTTTCTTCGGCAATGCTTCTAAGATATGCTTCTTTTTCCTCAAAAAGTGCCTGATCTTCATCATTAAGAAGTTCTATTACGAAATCCCCATCAATAACAATTCCAGATGGTCGTGCGAGGTTCATAAGTCTGGATGCCAGATTCAAAATATGTCCTGAGTAATCTAAAATCAGGTCATCGGATTTAAGACAACAAGCAGTTCCACGAGCAATACCTATGCCAATCTTACTGGGTACATCGAAATTAATCATAGGATCATTATCACAAATATGCCCAAATTCTTCATAACAACTTAGACAAGATTTTATAGTATTGGAAGCTACTTCTTTAAGTGTTGATTCGCCATATGGGATTGTAACTAGCAATCCATCACCTGTGGACTTGTAGAATGATGATGTAGTAAAATAATCATCAATGAGTCGCATATAAACTCTCTTAATATACATTGCAGTATCAGGAGACTCATGTCTCTTACTAAATGCTGAGAATCCTCTTATATCCACAACTACAACTATTATGAATTCTGAATGTCCTTCTGCGGTATCTAAAGATTCTCTAAATTTACGATGCATTTTAAACCTTCTAAGTTATGATAATGCTATTATAATATTTAAATCAGATGGTCGCCTAACTTTGCTATATCCGTATTACAGATATCCCTCTCTCTAAACGCAACTCTTCTGTATTCAGCCATGCTTCTCTTGGTAATGTGCTGTTATCCCAATACCTCATCCTAAGAGCGGGACTTCGTAGAACCTCTTCTTCTCTTACTCTCTCCCAATCTCCGTATCAACCCTAACCCTTTTGGTTCTATCTCTT
>CAZXYJ010000167.1:0-2587 GCA_964644925.1 uncultured Halobacteria archaeon
GTAACGGATGACGGATGCGGTATAAGCGAAGAAGACGTAGAAGCAGCATTCGAGAAGCATGCAACCAGCAAAATAACGCGTATAGAAGATCTGGCAGCTCTACAAACGCTTGGATTTCGCGGCGAGGCATTGCCAAGCATAGCGGCAGTGTCGAGGATAGAACTGAGCACAAGGCACGAGAGCGAAGGTTTTGGCACTTATCTGCGTGTGGAGGGCGGAGGGGAGCTAAAAGAAAGAAGGAGAATAACCCGTGCAGTCGGTACCACCATAGAAGTCAAAAGCTTGTTTTACAACCTCCCCGCACGAATCGGCATCATAAAATCGGAATCTACCGAACTGAGACATATAATGGACGTGTGCATAAATTATGTCGTAATCTATCCGGAGATAAAATTCGAACTCTTCCACGACGAAAAGGAAAAGCCCATAATGAGCACGTTGGGCAATGGTGAAATGTTAGATGCTATCGTTAATGCTTACGGGAGCAGCATTGCCCGGGAACTCATCGAGCTAAAAGAGCCTGATTCTCCTGTTGCTTCTTCCCCCATCGTTGGCATCCAGGTCGGCGGCTATATTTCCAAGCCTGCGCTGGTTTATGGCACAAAAAGGCATCTGCACACGTATGTAAACCGGCGGTTTGTAAGGAGTGAACTCATGAACAAGGCGATAAGGAGAGGGTATGGAACCTTGTTAGCAAAATACACCCATCCTTTCGTCGTTGTTTCTCTTTATATCGAACCAGGCGAGATAAACGTGAACATACATCCAAAGAAGCACGAAATAAGCTTTTACCACCCGACTGAAGTTTTTCATGCCATAGTCGAGTCAGTTTCGGCGACATTGCGCCATGCGGATTTGATTCCCGAGGTTGTTGATGTTGAGAAAGAAAAGACTCGCGAAGCCACGGCGGGTGCTAAACTCTTTGGCGTTCCAGATGTGGGGCGGTGGGAAGCAATAGAGGCACTGCAAACTTCATTTCAAACAGAGGGTACACCAGAAATCAGCGAAAGCCGTGCGGAAGGCGATAGCGGTAGTTTAGACATACGACCTGCTCCGTTGTATCAGATTCTTGATAGTTATATTATAGCACAGACGGAAGCGGAGGATATGATTATGGTAGACCAGCATGCTGCGGCTGAACGAATAAACTTTGAGCGGTTAATCGGGAAGTACGGGCAGCGGATAGACAAGCAGGCTCTTTTGAGACCTTACGTGCCCGAACTCAGTCCACATCAACTCTTTTTACTCCGTGAGAATGAGGATACGCTTAGGGACATGGGATTCGACATAGAGCAGTTTGGCGAGGGCAGTTATATTATACGTGCAATCCCCGTGGTTTTTTACCGGGTGATAGGAGAAGAGGAGATAATGGGTGTGATGGAGGATTTAGTGGAAGAGAGCGGTAAAAGGGAAGATAGAATAAGGATTTTATTCGCTACTGCGGCTTGCAGGGCGAGTGTAAAGGCGGGAGAGAAGCTATCGTATGAAAGTATGCGGCAGATAATGGCGGGGTTGAAGAATACAAAGGTACCCTATACGTGCCCGCATGGAAGGCCAACGATGATACGGATGAGCAAGAAAGAAATAGAGAAGAGGTTTAAACGGAGGTAGGAAGTGACCACATGTCTTGAAAAATCCCAAATTCTTGTTAAGTAAAGGCTAAAAGGTTACACATTTCAGGGATAATGCTGTGAAAAAGGAATTTTTAAAAAAAAACGCCTGTGGCGGAAGTTTCTTCTCAGGGTCTCCACTCTATCTCCTCTTCTCCCTCGGCATGAATACGCAATACCCTCATTCCTGTATGGCTCACACGAACCACAGTTCCTCCTCGCTTGCTTTGCGTGCTAAATTCAGGATGTTTAAGAAAGCGGCGTATGAAACTCGCTGTTTCATACTGCCCAACTGTCAGACAGACCACACAATAGCCAGCGTGACATAGCTGATGGTCATAAAAATCTAAATCACGAGTGAAAAAGGTGGGTCTGCGAAACTGGTGTAAGAGAGGAATAATTTCTTCATCCTTCATCCCCCGACGCCCAAGTTCATGACCAATCTGTTGCGTACGAATACGCCAACTCCGCAATAGCTGTCGCTGACTTTCTGGAATATTTTCGTCCAGTATATTCATACGCTAACAGGCTCCTGCACTAATTCTTCGGCATGAGCTACCAGCACCTCACGAGCCAGACGAACAGCTTCCGTAATCGCCTCCCTAGTCAGGCTTCCACGCCATTCTTCTATGATTGCCTCCCATGCCATTCCACTCGCAACCTGCTCCAGCACATCCGAAACCAGGATGCGTGTTCCACGAAAGGTTGGTTGCCCATGACAAATCCCGGGATCTGCAATGACATAGCGTCCCCAAATTTTGCTTCCCATAATCTATTCCCCCAAAAAATTTATTTTTATTGTATATAAAGTATTATAAGCTTCCTTTTATTTAAGACACTGATTTACACTGATTTATTTTCATCTGTGTTAATCTGCGTTAATCTGTGTCTATAATTTATTTTTTATTTTCTATCGGACTTTACTGCCCGCGGGCACTTCCGTATCAGGATGCAATAAAATCGGTTTCCCGTTTACA
>CAZXYJ010000168.1:0-2534 GCA_964644925.1 uncultured Halobacteria archaeon
AAAGAGTGTAAGGAGTTCGGCAAGAAGATTGCGGCGTAGATAACCTGACATTGTCAGGTTAACCGCAGAGTTCACGGAGAACACAGAGATTTTTTTCTCTCTGCAAACTCCAGGTTCTCTGCGGTAAATTTGAAATATGAGAAGGAAGGTATAAAATAAAAATAGGGCGAATAAAAAGGAGGTAGATGAAAAATGGCAAAATGGATATGTTCCGTCTGTGGATATATTTACGACGAAGAAGAAGCAGGAACGGCATTTGAAGATTTGCCCAATGATTGGCTATGTCCTGCTTGTGGTGTGGGTAAAGAAGCGTTTGAGAAGGAGGATTAAATGAGCCTTAGAAGAGAATTAAAATCGAACATTTACGCAGTGGGGGCAATTGACTGGGACCGGAGGCTATTTGATGAACTCGTACCGCTACCAGATGGAACGAGCTATAATTCCTATTTGATAAAAGGGAGTGAGAAGACGGCACTGATAGACACGGTGGACCCAACCATGACGGATGTGCTGGTAAGAAACCTTGAAGAACTTGAGGCTGGCGATATAGATTATGTCATTGCCAATCACGCCGAGCAGGACCATTCGGGTGCATTACCCCAGATAATCGACATTTATCCCCGCGCTAAGGTTATTTGCACACCAAAATGTAAGGATTTGCTTATGGATCTGCTCTTAATACCCGAGGATAAGTTCATAACAGTGGCTGACGGGGAGACTTTGTCATTGGGCAACAAAACGCTGGAGTTCATCCATGCACCGTGGGTTCACTGGCCAGAGACGATGCTGACATATCTAAGAGAAGACAAGATACTTTTTACATGCGATTTCCTCGGCTCGCATCTCGCAACCAGCGATTTGTTTGTGACCGATGAGGCGACAGTCTATGAGGCAGCCAAGCGATACTATGCGGAGATTATGATGCCATTCCGGACAATTATCAGGAAAAACTTAGAGAAGATAAAAGATTTGGCGATAGAGATAATCGCACCAAGTCATGGTCCCGCTTATGATAAGCCAGATTTCATTCTCAATGCTTACAGGGATTGGGCTTCTGAGGAGGTAAAGAACGAAGTGATTATCCCCTATATCTCAATGCACGGCAGCACGAAGAAGATGGTGGATTACTTCGCAGAGGCTTTGATTGAACAGGGCATAACAGTAAAGCAGTTCAATCTCTCAGAACCAGATATTGGGAAACTGGCGATGGCGTTGGTAGATGCAGCTACGGTTGTGATCGGGTCTCCAACCGTTCTGGTCGGTCCGCATCCAAAAGTCGTTTATGCGGCTTATCTCGCAAACGCATTGAGACCAAAAGTGAGATTTGCATCTATCATCGGGTCTTACGGTTGGGGCGGCAGGATGGTGGAGCAACTTTCGGGACTGATGCCCAACTTAAAGGTAGAAATACTGGATCCGGTTGTGATTAAAGGAGTTCCGAAAGGGGAGGATTTTGAGGCATTGGACAGATTAGCAGATGAAATTGTGAACAAGCACAGGGAGCACATATAATCAAAGCAAAGGCGTGAAAAATGGAAAATCTTAAAAAGACAGACGAACATTAAAAAATAAAAATGAGAGAAGAAAAAAAGAAGGACTTGTTAGAGAAGGGAGCTATTATCCAGAGAGATTATGAAACGTATAAAAAGCGATTAGGTAGATATATTAAAGAGATAGGTTTTGAAGAGTTCAAAAGGGAGATGATATGATATGAATCTTGCAGAAAAGGAGGAGGCACCTCTACCGGTAACAGAGATAGAGGGTATGGAAGTTCCCTGGGACCCCACGCAACTGAGGAAGATTCAGGAACACCCCTGCTTCAGTGTGAATGCCTGCCATCTCTTCGGCCGCATGCATCTTGCCGTAGCACCGAAGTGCAATATCCAGTGTAATTACTGCGTGCGGAAATTCGATTGCGTGAATGAATCACGACCGGGCGTGACGAGTAAGGTGCTTACACCGCAGGAAGCGTTAGAACGAGTACGGGAAGTGCTGGATAAGGTGCATTACATTAAGGTGGTCGCCGTGGCGGGACCCGGTGAGCCGCTGTACAACGAGGAGACGTTTGAAACTTTCAGGCTCGTAAAGGAGGAGTTCCCGCATCTCATGCGGTGCTTGAGCACGAACGGATTGCTCCTGCCAGAACGAATAGATGACATTGATGAGTTGGGTATTGGTACCGTAACCGTGACGCTCAATGCCGTGGATCCGGAAATTGGCAAGGAGATATATTCGTTCGTCAATTACCAGGGTAAGAAATACACGGGAAGAGAAGCGGCGGAGATACTGCTCAGAAACCAGTTAGAAGGTATTCGGGAGGCGGTGAAGCGGAAAGTTCTGATTAAGGTGAATACGGTGCTCATTCCCACAGTGAATGATACGCACATTATTGAAGTAGCGAAGACAGCGGGCAAGATGGGCGTTTATCTCCAGAATGTTATACCACTCATTCCGCAATATAAGTTCGCGCATATTACGCCGCCAACGCCGAAGGAGAAACGAGAGATACAGGAGGCATGCGGTAAATACACGCG
>CAZXYJ010000169.1:0-2521 GCA_964644925.1 uncultured Halobacteria archaeon
AGGTTTTCTTTTTGTGAAAAAGAAAAAGTGTTGTGTAATCTTGTGGTTACTTTTCGGAAATACTATAATCGTATATTATTTACATATCGTTAATTTTATTTAACGATATTATGGGAAATCGTAAAGAACAGTTGAGGATAGTGATGGAGGGATATTGGCGAAGCGAGCTGCCGAAAGCGAAGGCGAGAGATATAAAACTGAAAGTGGAAAGTGACTTAATAAATGACGTTATAGGTCCGATAAGGGCGGGAAAAACGTATTTGATGTTTTTGACCATAAAGGAACTTTTGAAAAGCGGTGTTGATTAAAATCTCGGTTCCAACGTTAGAGAAATACTTCTATATAATGAACGAAGCTTTTCTTTGACCTCAGAATTTTCTCCTACAAAGTTAAAGACCAATTACAATATCCCTGGAAACGTTACGCCATAGATCCGGGGCTTGCGAATTTTTCGGGCTTCAAATTTTCAGAAGATGCAGGTAGATTAATGGAAAACGTGGTTGCCGTGGAATTAATGAGAAGAAAAACGGCAAGTCCCGTGAGAAAAGTCTATTACTGGAAAGATAAACAACAAAGAGAAGTGGATTTTGTTTTGAAATCCTTTTTATCCTCTCTATCCGTTAAGTAACTCTTTTGTTCTTTCCCTTGTAATTGATTATATTATCTTATCCTTTTAGTGTATGTGCAATTGTAAATAAGGTGTCTTACATGACCGAAGAATACAAAGTGGAATGCATAAAATGCGGCGCACGGTTCTCTAAGGAGGACGTGGTATACACGTGCAGGAAATGCGGCGGTTTGCTGGATATAAAACACGATTATTCGGAAATAGACGCAGATAGAATCGTAAAGGCGAGAGGAGAAGGGGTGTGGAAATACCGTGTTTTATTGCCCTTCGCGGAAGAAACAAAACCTGTAACGATAAACGAAGGCAACACGCCTTTGTACAGATGCGATAGACTCGCGAAATCCAGCGGTGTTGATGACCTATGGGTAAAACACGAAGGACTGAACCCTTCCGGGTCGTTTAAAGACCGTGGGATGACCGTTGGCGTAACGAAAGCGGTGGAACTGGATGTAAAAGGCGTAGCATGTGCATCTACGGGTAATACTTCCGCATCGCTTGCGATTTTTGCTGCAAAAGCTGGTTTTCCTTGTTACGTTATGCTGCCAAAGGGAAAAGTAGCATTAGGTAAAATAGCACAGGCGATGATGCACGGTGCAAAAGTGTTCTCGCTACGAGGTAATTTTGACGATGCGTTGAGGATAGTGCGGGTGCTATGCGAGGAAGAGAAACTTTATTTATTGAATTCCGTGAATCCATACCGGTTGGAAGGGCAGAAGACAATCGCGTTTGAGGTTGCGGAAAAGCTCGGTTGGAAAGCTCCAGACCACGTGATTCTGCCGGTGGGAAATGCAGGGAACATAAGTGCGATTTTTAAAGGTTTTTCAGAGTTGAAGACGCTGGGTATCACGGATTCTATTCCAAAGATGACGGGCATCCAGGCAGCGGGTGCGAGACCAATCGTGAATGCGTTTGAGGACGGTAAAGCGGAGATAACACCCGAAGACAAACCAGAAACCATTGCATCTGCGATAAGAATAGGCAATCCGGTGAACGCAGCAAAGGCGTTGCATGCCATTAGAACTTCGGGTGGCGTTGCGGAATCGGTAACTGACGACGAGATAACGGAATCGCAGCTCGAATTGGCAAGGTTGGAAGGCATAGGCGTAGAACCTGCGAGTGCGGCTTCTATTGCAGGGCTGAAGAAATTAGTCGCGCTGGGCGAAATAGACCGGGATGAGAAGATTGTATGCATCACGACCGGGCATTTATTGAAGGACCCGGAACGCGTGATAGAAATATGCGAAGCGCCGAAAGAGGTAGATGCAGACGTGGATGTAGTCAGGAAGATGATGAAAGGACTATTATAATAGCGAGAAAAAATAAATTATAGACACAGATTAACACAGATAAACAATAAAACCAACAATGTAAGCTCAAATAACTCCGTGTAAATCCGTGTCTTAAATAGAAGGTGATTATCGTTTAGATACAACTACAAGAACTTGAACTATGTCGGTAAAAACACAGGTTAGCGTCAAAGTTAAAGTTGTTCCCAACTCGAAAAAGGCAAAGGTGGAACAAACGGAAGGAGGCATTTTAAGGGTAAACGTTGATGCACCTGCGAAGGAAGGGAAGGCAAATAAAAGGCTTGTTGAAATACTAGCGAAATACTTCTCAAAGCCGAAATCATCAATCAGGATTGTTAAAGGTCGGACTTCTAAAAATAAGGTGATAGAGATTGATTAAAATTATAGCCATTCCAAAAAGTATTAACCACCAGATTACAGGAATGACTATAGTTCATCCAGCCATCCGGCGGTCGTATTTAGCTTTTTCTTAAACAATTTCCCGATATTATCGTAGTCTTTTGCCTGGTGATATTTGAAATAGATGTAACCATCCATAACCCCTACAATCTCTATCTTGCCGCTCAGATGCGACATGATGTACTTG
>CAZXYJ010000170.1:0-2496 GCA_964644925.1 uncultured Halobacteria archaeon
ATACAAATGCAGCTTGGATATTGCAGAGAGATAGCAAGCTATTCTGGAGGTAAATATTATCCCATCGCTGATTTAACATCGCAGGCAGTGCATGATATTGTTATTCAGGAACGGGAGCAAAGCGTATTGCACGATTTGCAGAGTGTTTTGGGGTGAAAATGACATCAAGTACTGAAACCATGTCAGGAACGGAAAAAATAGCGGGAATAAAAGAGCAATACAAGAAGTTTATTGGAAGGAAAATCCTGTTCATTCTCTTTTCCCTCATCTTGATTTTTATCATCGCAGGCGTAGCCGCAACGCTTGGCTCTTATCCCATCACAGTTACAGAGGTATATTCAATAATATGGCATGGTCTATTTAAAAATGTCGAAACGACAAAAGAGATTGTCGTCTGGAACTTGAGACTACCACGAATTTTAATGGGTATTTTAGCAGGAATAGGGCTTGCAATTGCGGGGACGATGATGCAGGGTATTTTAAGAAACCCACTTGCAAGCCCCTTTACGCTGGGAATCGCGTCAGGCGCGGGATTTGGTGCGGCTCTTGCCATCCTTTTAGGTGCGGGTATTATCGCTGGTGGGACTGGTAAGTATCTCATCATAGGAAATGCGTTTGTCTTCTCTCTCATTCCCACATTTGTTATCATCGGATTGACACGCTACAAAAGAGCTACGCCTGAGACGATGATTCTCGCTGGTATCGCAATGTTATATATCTTTAGCGCGGCGACGACGTTATTAATGTACTTTGCCGAATCAGAAGCGGTAAAAGCAGCATACTTCTGGATGGTTGGCAGTCTTGGAAAAGCTTCATGGGATGCCCTCCTCCCTGTATCTATCGTGCTTGCAGGTTGTGTTCCCCTGCTCATGTGGAAGTCCTGGGATGTCAACGTAATGGGTGCTGGAGATGAGACTGCAAAAAGCTTGGGCGTAAATGTCGAACGAACCAGAATCGCTATATTGGTGATTGCTTCTTTGATGTCCGCGGGCATTATTTGCTTCACCGGAACCATAGGATTTATCGGATTGGTTGCCCCGCACATGTGCCGCATGGTTATCGGAGGTGATAACAGGTTTTTAATCCCTGCTTCTGGTTTTTTTGGTGCCGCTCTTCTGCTTGGTGCTGATACCATTGCAAGAACAATCATGGCACCCGTAATCCTCCCGGTAGGTGTGATCACTGCCTTCATGGGGGGTCCTTTATTCCTTTACTTGATAATGAGAAAAAGAAGGGAGTATTGGTAAAATGAAACTAAAAGTAAAAGATGTGGAGTTCAGCTATGGAAGTGTGCAGGTACTCAAGGATGTATCCATAGAGCTTGCCGAATCGGAGATGTTAGGTGTGGTTGGTCCGAATGGAGCAGGTAAATCCACACTGATTCGCTGTATAGACCGGATTTTAAAGCCTCAGCGCGGAATCATACTGCTGGATGAGCGAGATATAAAAGAGATGCGTCTAATGGAACTCGCCAAAAAAATGGGCTATATCCCACAAAGTACTTCTCAGATCTTTCCTGCTACGGTCTTCGATACCGTTCTCATGGGCAGACGTCCTCATATTGGCTGGCAAAGTAGCGAAAAAGATACTGAAAAAGTTCTGGAGATGCTGCAAATGCTGAATATCGAAGACCTCGCCATGCGTGACATTAACGAACTCAGCGGCGGTCAGCAGCAGAAAGTGTTTATTGCACGCGCACTCACTCAGGAGCCTGATGTCCTTTTACTCGATGAGCCTACCTCCAACCTCGACATCCGACACCAGCTTGAAGTAATGGACATCATAAAAAACATCGTGAGAGAAAGGGAGCTCTCGGCGATTATGGCTATCCATGACTTGAATTTAGCTTCAAGATACGCAGATAGAATAGTAATGATGAATAGCGGTAAGATTTTTTCCGCTGGTGACCCTGTTTCCGTCCTTACGCCTGAAAGCATAAAACGCGTTTACGGTGTGGAGGCTGAGGTGAACAATAACAACGGAAGACCTTATATCGTGCCTATAAGACCTGTAAAACAAAATGGAAAAGGAACGTGCGAAAACAAATGGAATATGCAATAGAACTTGAGGGTCTCAGCAAGAAGTTTGGCGATTTTACAGCGGTTAGTAACATCAATCTTAACATTGAAAAGGCCGAAATATTTGGTTTACTTGGTCCCAATGGAGCGGGTAAAACGACAATAATCAAAATGCTGGCTACTTTACTCAAGCCCACATCGGGTTTTGCAGAAGTATGGCACCACAACATTCTAAAAGAACAGGATGCAGTGAGAAGGTCTATTGGCATTGTTTTTCAAGACCCCAGTGTAGACACTGAATTAACAGGTAGAGAGAATCTGGATTTTCATGCCCGAATGTATGGTCTAAACAAAGAGAAGAGAGAGAAGAGAATCGCCGAGGTCTTAGATTTGGTTGAGCTAAACGATAGAGCAAATGTTTTCGTTAAATTTTATTCCGGCGGAATGCAGCGGAGATTAGAAATTGCTCGAGGACTGA
>CAZXYJ010000171.1:0-2482 GCA_964644925.1 uncultured Halobacteria archaeon
GGTCAAGTTCTCCAAAAGCAGGGAGGTTCTCGTTGAAGAAATACGATGCCGTTGTGGTTTCTCCTGCCACTTCTAATACCGTTGCAAAGATAGCGTATGGCATAGCGGATTCGTTGGTAACAAATGTCGTTTCCCTCGCAATGAAAGCATGTATCCCGGTATATATCGTTCCAACGGATGGTTCTCCGGGGAAAGTGGAATCGGAAATGCCTTATTCAATAGACCGGGATAAGTGCCGGGGCTGTGATGATTGCGAGCCGAGGGATAGATGTGAACGTGACGCTATTTATGGTGCTCCCATCCCGCAAATTGATCTGCTACGATGCGATGGATGTGGGTTATGCCGCGAACTTTGCCCTTATGATGCGATAAATGGTGGCGTGGTAGAGATAAAAGCGAGGGAAATAGACATAAGAAATGTGGATGTGTTGAGAAAAACGGAAGGGATAAGCATTCTCGATCATCCCGAACACTTTTTCTTTTTTGTAAAAAAAGAAAACCTGTGCTAAAAGAAAAAAAGAAGAGTACATGCTATCAGTCCTTCATGTTCCTTTGAGTCGATGCTTTAATTTAATATTTATATCCCTATTGCCCATACTTTAACTGAAGATGACATGACAAAAGAAGAAAATAAACATCTGCTCTTCGGTGGTATGGACGTAGTAGAACTGGCGGAGAGATACGGCACGCCGCTCTACGTAACCGATGAGAATACGTTGAGGGCTAACTTCAGGAACTATAAAAACACGTTTGGTAGCACCACTACCATCACGGACATATATTTCGCGGTAAAAGCGAACGGAAATCTGGCATTGCTGAAAATATTAGCGAGTGAGGGTGCGGGTGCTGACGTGTTCTCTGCCGGTGAACTCGAGCTTACGAAGCTGGCGGGCATACCTGCGGAAAAGATATTGTTCAACGGGAACTCGAAAAGCGATGATGACTTAAGAACGGCGGTGGAATCAGGTGTACGAGTATCCGTGGATTCCGTTGACGAACTGAGAGCTTTATCGGCGGTAGCAAACGAGCTGGGAAAAGAGGTGGAAATAGCGATACGCGTGAACCCTGACGTGTCGCCGGACGTACACCCGAAAATCGCAACGGGTTTGAAAGAATCGAAATTTGGCATTCCCTTTCACGATGTGATTCCCGTGTGTGAGGAAGCGGAAAAGCTGCCGAACGTCCTACTTGCTGGTTTGCATTGCCACATAGGTTCGCAAATTCTGGACATAACCGTGTTCGGTGAAGCGACAGAAAAGATGATGGCTCTTGTCGAGAGGGTGTATGAACGAGGCATGCAGCTCAAATTTGTTGACCTCGGCGGAGGACTTGGAATAGGCTACAGGCAGGCAGAAAAAGCGACAGCACCCACGCCAAAAGACCTTGCAGAACTGATATTGCCCGTTTTTGAAAACAAAATACGTGATTTGGGTATATCCTTGAAACTCGTGCTTGAGCCCGGCAGGTCTGTCGTGGGCGCAAGTACAATACTGCTGAGCCGCGTAAACGCAGTTAAGCGAGCAAATAAAAATTTCGTGGCGATAGATGCCGGATTTAATCTGCTGATAAGACCCGTGATGTATGATGCGTATCACGAGGTAGTGGTGGCGAACAAGGTAAATGAGCGTGCTTCGGTGTTGTATACCGTTGTTGGGAATGTATGCGAAGCGGGGGACATAATAGCGAAGGATAGAATGCTTCCTAAAGTGGAGCGAGGTGATTTAGTTGCAATATTGGATACGGGAGCTTATGGATTCTCCATGAGTTCGCAGTATAACGGACGACCGAGATGTGCGGAAGTGTTGGTTTGTGATGGAAAAACAGATTTAATAAGGTCACGGGAAACCATTGAAGATTTGATACGGAATCAGGAGATACCGGCGAGGTTTATTTAGCGGTTTAGCGGATTAGAGGCTTGGATTATTAGCGGTTTAGCTTTTTAGTTGTATATAAAGTACAACTGCCTTCTATTTAAGACACAGATTTACACGGATTTACACGGATTTTTTCTTTTGGTGGGTTGGTGGATGAGCTATTTTTAACGGCATTAATCTTTTCATCTGTGTTAATCTGCGTCAATAATTTATTTTCTTGTTGTATATAAAGTATAACTTCTACCTATTTAGGACGCAGATTTACGCGGATTTACGCAGAAAACTATTTCCTCAAATTATCAAATCCGTCTATTAAACCTTATATTTAAAATCCTGATTATCTGCGTTCATCTGCGTCCGATTATCAAAAATTATTCTTTCTTGTCTCCGCTGCTTACTCGTTCGGCTATCTAAACCGCTAAGCCCGCTAATCAGCTAATCCGCTAAACGCTTCACCATCTTCACCGCGGCTTCTACCGCCCTTTTCGCATAATCTATTCGCTCTTGCGCTCCTAATCTCGTCATCCCCGGTCCTGAGACGCCTAAAGTCACCGGCTTTCCATACTCCAGCGAAAGGTCCATTATCTTCCTCGTGAGCTGCGATGCTA
>CAZXYJ010000172.1:0-2473 GCA_964644925.1 uncultured Halobacteria archaeon
TCGTCGTAACGACCACTACGGGTCGCACGAGTACTTTCGGATATGCTTCTTTTTCTAGTTCCATTTTTTTTTATCTCCTTTTTTAAAACCACAGATTACACAGATTTTATTCAAACTCTTCTAAAGGGTTTTCTAATTACACAGTACGCATCATCCAATGTAATCTCCAGTGCCCGATGCGCATGCGTCCCAGAAATCGTTCTGGGTTTATTGATTCTTCTGAATTGACAAATGATTCGTTCTCCTTTTATGGCATCACCATAATTGTAATAGGTAGGCATTATTACCCCTCCTCCAGTTTCCCTTCCTTCATAAGTTCTTCGGTAGCTTCCACAGTGGTTTTCAAATCAAGCCCAAGCTCATCTGCAACATCGTCAGGATAGAAAATTTCGCCTTTATGTTTATCACAATATTCCAAAATCTCGCGCTTCGCCTCTTCTACCGTGGTCTCTCTTACTTCTACAACGCGGATATTAAGCGGTAAAAATTCTTTTATCTTCGCTACTTCTTCAAAAGCCACTTTTAAGTCGCTAATCTGCGAGCCGAGTATATCTATTTTTTCACCAAGCATCTCAATTCTTTTGTTTGTTTCCGGCAACGAATCCCCTTCCCGTATCTCCATGGGATCATGAATTGGAATTACACCCCTATGTGTTACCCCGCTTCCACTTCCATTCCTACTCTTACTCTGACTCATATTTATTCCATTACACGCCCAGTAACTCCTCGCCTTTGTCTATTATAAATCTACAAGGAGTAGGGAGTTTATAACTTGCCCTTCTCAAAGCTTCCTTCGCATCGCCGAAATTTTGCGCCTCTATACCCACGCTTAATATCCTCTGCCCGGGCTTCACCCGTGCAGCAGAGCTCACGGCTTTTCCAAATGCGTGTCGCATCCCGCTTGAAACCCTGTCCGCACCCGCACCTGAAGCTATTTTGTTCTCACGCAGCACGTGATGCGGATACGGCCTTATTTTCAAGTAAAAATTGTTCCGCCCCACTTCCTTCACCAGGTACCTGTTAGCAAAAATCCTCGCTGCTTCTAACGCGTTATGCCTTATTTGACATGCTTCTTTCGCAACCAGGGACAAAGCAACAGGAAAATCCATGCCCATGCTCAGGTTGCCCATATCAAAAAGCGCTATCTTGCTTCCCGGGACTCCGCCCATATACTTCTTTCGCACATACGCGTGTCCCGTTACTTTCGTGTACTTACGAGCTGGTTTTTTTCCCATGTTCCTTTTATTTATCTATTCTACTTTAAAAACCTTTATTCAACATAATAGAAGAATACCCTAAGTAAGGGATTCTTACTTTCGCCACGGCTATAACCCATTCAGGTCTTACAGGCTCAACCCCAAGCATTGGCTGGTCAAAACCAGCGTTATTGTCTCCCTTAGTTATGTATCCCGCATGAGGCGCAGGCTTTCCGTCTGGCATCTCTTCTCCTTTCTCTACCCAGTACATCGCTCTATGTATGATTGGAGTTGCCGAAGAGAACCCATTCGGGCGATATATAATCACATCGCCATATTCATCAAAAGACACATAGTCAAGTATCTTGCCATCTTCGTAAGTTACAATGTTTGCACGATGTGGTGCTTGCACAAAAATTAAATCGCCCACATGCATATTTGGTTCCATGCTTCCTGATTCCGTAGCAAATCCCACACGCCATGTCCCTGTCGCCGCGTATGGCACTGCCAGGGGTATGCTTATTGCAAGAATCACCGCAAGAACGGCTCTTCTTGTAGATAGTCCATGAAGTTGTCTTACGCCAACGATTTGCACGATAAAACTCCATATCGCTGCGAAGACCCCTACAATTGGAATCCAGCCCAATAGACAGCCTGGTGTCGCGCCATACATCAATGCCTTTAAGGTCTGCGTTACCCCTTTTCTACCACCAACGAGATATATCCAAATGTGTGTCCAGAGTCCACCAATGAAAACGCCAATTATTCCGAGAATCAACGCCAAAACAAACATAGTTACGCCGTGGTGAAATACCAGCCAACCCACGACACCGCTAAGCACCGCGCATATCATCAGAAGAGCGATAAAAAAGTCAAAAGTAGTGCCAAGTGTGTCTTCCTTAGAAGCATCAAATGTTTTTGAAGGGCTGAATAAGAAACCCTTTATCCTATCAACAATATTTAACATCTGCTTCACCAAAGATTTTTAAACCGTTCTTTGATGATAGAGGGCTTTTTTAATATGAGAGAAGGATAGCCTAAGTAAGGCACCCGTGCTCTCGGCACTGCTACAACCCATTCTGGTTTTACTGGATCATACCCAAGCATCGGCTGGTCATAACCAGGATTATTATCCCCTTTAGTTATGTAGCCTGCGTGTGGAGCAGGCTTTCCATCTGGCATCTCTTCTCCTTTCTCTACCCAGTACATCGCTCTATGTATTATTGGAGTTGCCGAAGAGAAACCATTCGGGCGATATATAATCACATCGCCGTACT
>CAZXYJ010000173.1:0-2467 GCA_964644925.1 uncultured Halobacteria archaeon
TGGGGAAAACGAGGGTGGTAGTAGAAAACGGTAAAGTTGTTGAGGTTGGCAAACCCCTGCTCAAATACTGCCCGTTGTGGGCTAAAATACGAGGAATAACGGAACTGAACGAGAAAGTGGTAAAAGCGAACGTAGAATTCAGGATACAAGATTTTGGGATGTGTACGGAAGATAGAGAAGTAGAGTTAGAGGTTTTCGTTGGTTTTGGGGCTTCGGAGACATTTATGACCGCACTTCGCAGAAGTTTACTCGATGCCACCGTAACGGTTTGTGAAGGCGCTGGAACTGTAATCACTTCTAATCCCGCACTGGTGCAGGGAATAGGGGCAAGGCTGAGCGGTGTAATTGAGACTACACCTGTTGAAGGAATAATAAAGAAAATAAAGGATAGGGGTGGGGAAATACTCGACCCGCCAAGGATAGATCAGGCGGCTGGGTTGCAGATGGCACTTGAGCTTGGATACGAAAGAGTAGGTGTCACAGTGTCCACAGTGGCAGACGCTGAAAAATGTAGAGCTATCCGCAAGCACGCAGCAATATTTGGTGTGCATCTCACTGGCATCGCCAGAAAAGAGGCTGCGGAGTTCTGCGAATTCGCTGACCTGATTACCTGTTGCGCATCGCCACACATAAGAGAACTCGCAAAGGAGAAAGCGCTTTTACAGGCTGGCACCGCAATCCCGATATTCGCTCTCACGCCCCAGGGTAAGGAATTGCTCTTGGAACGTGCTAAAGAAGTCAAAGATACTTTGTTAATAAATACCATGCGATTACCTGTGCTCCCAGAAGAGAAGCAGCCTGAACCACTGATGTAATCTCTAAATTATGAATCTAAAATTCAAAACACACATTATTTTTTTCTTTTAGCACAGGTTTTCTTTTTGCAAAAAAGAAAAAGTGTTGTTTAGGATTTAGGTTTTTCTCCCGCTTGAATATACGCAGTTGGGTCTTTCACACCCGCTTCTTTGAACCCCCTCCTCCGGTGCAAGCACGACTCACAAACCCCACAATGCTTCTCTCTACCCAGATAACATGAATAAGTCAAGTGTAAGGGCGCTTTGACCTCAACCCCTTTTTTTATTATCTCGGGTTTCAACAAATCAACTAAAGGCGCTTTTACCGTTGGCGGCTGCGAGAAAGAAGCAACTGCTTTTTCCAGCACCACATTATATCGCTCGACAAATTCCTTCTCGTTGTCGGGATATGACCTCGCCTCTTCGGCATTGAAGCCCACGAAAATGGCATCTGCGGAAATGACTTCTGCATATGCGCTTGCAGTCGCTAAGAGGATTAAATTTCGGCAGGGCACCCATGTAGATGGCGTCTCCCCCGGGTTATCCAAATCTACTTCTTCACCCGCAGGAATTGCTCTCTTGATGTCCGTTAAGGAAGACCCGCCAAGCTCTTTCAAAAATGGTATTTCCGCGAACTTCGACTCTTTCGCACCTAAATAAGCAGCTATTTGTTCTACTACCGCTTTTTCCTTTCCTTCCGCTCGCTGCCCGTAGGAAGCGTGAAAGAAATGCAATTCATAGCCTTCCTGCGATGCGATTGCCGCTGCTATGGTGGAATCTATCCCGCCGGAGCATACACACACTGCGATTTTGGTCATTTCATTTTGCCTTGTTTTTATTTTAATTTTAGATGGCTTTTTTTATTGTACATAAAGTATAGCTCCCTTCTATTTAAGACACTGATTTACGCAGATTTATTTTAGTTTAACCGTGTTGATTCTTATCATCTGTGTTAATCTGCGTTAATCTGTGTCTATAATTTATTTTCTGTTTTCTTGAGTTTGTGCCGTGTACCCGGACACCCCACCATTTCCACTGGAGGGCGAGAATTCTCAAATCACAAGCACCTAAATAATCGTCGCCAAAAACTTTTCCATGTCGGTGTACACTACATTACCAACCACAATGACGTCAGCACACGCCTTCATCTCTGCTGCTTTCTCCTTTGAGTCTATTCCACCACCGTAGAACAAAGACGTTTCGGTAAGCGTTTCTTTTACTTTCTTTACCTTATGTGGGTCTCCATACGTCCCACTGTATTCAATGTAAGTAATAGGAAGATGAAGATATTTCTCGGCATACCGTGCGTAAGCGATAACTTCGTTATCGGTTAAGTCCGTATCGGATTTTGTCAGTTTAGCGACTGCGGATTTGGGGTTTAAGATGATATACGCTTCAGGTGTAATCATATCCCACTCGATTGATTGTTTTTTTATCCAGTTCACGTGCTTACCCACAATCCATTTCAAATCGCGGGAATTGAGAACCAGTGGCACAAAAACGTAATCTATGCCTTCATACATAACGGCTTCAGGGGTTGCCGGCTCCAATATTTTAGGTATATCGTAATTTTTCAGCATGGATATTAATTGGGATACGTTCTCGTCGGTGATATTCTGTGTGCCTGAAATCATTATTGCATCGGTTCCACTTTCCACGACGGTTTTTAAATC
>CAZXYJ010000174.1:0-2454 GCA_964644925.1 uncultured Halobacteria archaeon
AAAATGATAGCTTTCATTGTTCTATTTCTCCTTAACCCAATGTCATCTGAATTGAGTTTGTACGGTTATTTTTCTTTTTGTCTTGATGCATTAATAACTCCTTCATGACACGATTCATTTCAATCATTACCAAATCTACATCAGCATCGGTTTCAAAGACTATATCAGCTCGTTTCTCTGAAATCAATTGAGCGTTACCATGCGTTTTTGGATGCCCAATTAGATCTGGTGGATGTTTCAAAACAATGAGTGCACGTTTCTGCTCCTTGCAAGATTTTACAGTATGCATAGTGCCACCTTTTATGCCTGTTTCAACAACAAATACGCCCAGCGATAAACCGCTTTGAATTCGATCGCGGGCTACGAAATAACTACGATTAGCCTTTGTACCCCACGGATATTCCGAAACAAGCGCACCATTGTTTTCAAGTATGGCATCTGCAAGTTCTTTGTTTTTAATAGGGTAAACGGTATCCAGTCCATGAGCTAAAACAGCTATGGTTAGACCATTGACTTCTAACGCTCCCCGATGTGCCGCTGCATCGATGCCATCTGCTAAACCACTAACTACAACATATCCGCTTTCTGCGAAAAGTGCACCAAGCTTTTTTGCTGCGACAATACCATATTCTGTTGGTTCTCTTGTCCCAACAATTGCAATACAATCCTTGTTTATGGCATCAATGTTTCCTAAAACATGTAATAACAGGGGAGGATCAGAAATATGTAAAAGACATTTTGGATAGTTTGGACTCTCTCTTGAGATTATCTGAATATTATGTTGCTGTGAGACTTCCCATATTTTATTGGCTTTACTCCAACCAATCATTGCAGATTGAGTATCTGGCACGGATATCCTCTTAAACTTTGCATTTGCCTTTTTAAGTATCTCAATTAAATCTGATGGACTGCTTGGCTCAAATGTAGGGGTTATAGAAAGAACTTTCTCTATAGTTTTTGATCCCACCTTGGATGTTTCCTCCAATGCCAGTATATATCTTGGCTCCATATTACGAACTCCTATTCTCTTTGAGTTTTGGCGAGTGCAAGCAATGCGACTAGCGCAACTTCGGCTCGCTCTAATACGTATTTTCCCGCCTTTAACGATGTACCGGTTGTTGTTACATCATCCAGTAGGAGTACCTGCCGACCTTCGACTATACTTTTATTTCTCACAGTAAGTGATTCTATTTCTACCTGTAGATCACGGCTTCCATCTATTGCCTTCTTCGGTATCTCAAAAGCTCTTGAAAGAACATCTATTCCGTCAATTACCGGAGGCGAACATAATTGTTTCGCGATTGTTCTTATGCCTGATGGTGCTGTCCCTACTGCATGAGTGGGTATAACACAGATCACATATTCTTCTGTATCTGAAAGAATGGAACGTAGCTGATTCGTAAAATAGTTGATTGCTTTTTTATAATAGTAATACTCTCCTGATTGCGGATCTAACTTTTTTTCATCCTTTTTTATATCAAGAATCATGTCGGAGAACTTATCCATATCTTTATATTGTCTGTCATACTTAGGATAATATTTACCAAGTGTTATCATATTTTTCTCTGAATTAGAGGCAATCAATTTATTCTTTTCGGGATCCCGAAATATCCGGCATTGCATTGTTTCTTTCTCCATTGTTAGGTCACCATAAATAGCAGTTATTTATTGGGCGCAATTTCATATAACTTAATATCAAGTATACGAACTTTTCCCTCACCTTATCTTCACCTGCTTCGGATTTTTGCTATCCACTTCTTCTAAAATTTTTGACTCTAACCTACCCGTGTGAAAACACAACCGCCCCCTCCGAAACATCCATCCTTATCGTATCGCCCTCACCGAACTCGCCATTCAAAATCTTCATAGATAATGGGTCTTCAATCATTCGTTGAATCGTTCGCTTTATCGGTCTTGCCCCGAATACCGGGTCAAATCCTTTACTCGCCATCAATTCCTTTACGCTGTCGCTGACGGAAAACGCAATTTTCCTCTCGGCAAGTCTATCTTGCAGATACTGCATTTGAATCTCCACTATCTTCTTTATCTCGTCCATGCCCAGCGGATTGAATATGATAATCTCATCAATGCGATTCAAGAATTCGGGTCGGAACCGCATTTTCAGCGCTTCCATCACCTTCTCGCGCAACTCTTCGCCACTAAATTCCTGCATCAGGTGGCTCGCAACGTTGGAAGTCATAATATTCACGGTGTTTTTGAAGTTCACTGTTCTTCCATGACCATCGGTGAGCCGCCCATCGTCCAATATCTGAAGCAGCAGATTGAAAACGTCATTGTGCGCCTTCTCTATTTCATCAAAGAGGACTACGGTATAGGGTCTTCTTCGAACGGCTTCGGTTAAAAATCCGCCCTCTTCATATCCCACGTATCCCGGTGGTGCACCGATGAGCCTTGCAATTGAGTGCCGCTCCATGAACTCCGACATATCCATGC
>CAZXYJ010000175.1:0-2451 GCA_964644925.1 uncultured Halobacteria archaeon
TTATTCGTTTCTTTTTTCTTCAAGAACGTCCTTTCTCCAGTAGCCACATCCACGCACTCTATTCCTTTTTCTTTTAGCACTTTCTCAACCGAAAACACTTTATCTCCTATTTCCACTTTCTCCCCTTCCGTGAACGCAGGAAGCCTGACAGAAAAAGACACCCGGTATATATTCCTGCCGTCTTTCCTCCCGTATAATTTCCGACTCTCCGAAAAACCGCCACCTAATTTCTTCACTATCTGCCTCGAAACCCTGCGACCGCATTCCATACTGCTGACGTATATGTCCAGCCCCTCCTTCAACTTCGTTTCTTTAGATATAAAATCCGCATCACCTAACCCTGAATACACAATCTCCTCTGCCATAGTGAGTTCTTCATCTGCGGGAATTCTATCGTCTGCTCTTATTTGTACTATACCCGCGTAATACCCCCCCGTTATCCTACTACACCGTTCACAAGTCTCCCTTTTTAAACTAACTTCTATTTCTCCCCTCTCTTCTATTTCTACTCCTTTTATCTCTGCTTTTACCCTCAAAGACACAATCACTCGGTTCTCAGCATCTTTTAGCTCGTTTCTCACCAATCCTTCCGCACGGACTTTACATTCTTGCCTATACCCATACCGCTCGCGTATGTCTTTTCTTATCGCTTCCGTAACCACTTCCTCTATGCTCGTCCGCTCTTTTCCTGCCCCTTTGCCCTTGAAATAACCGCCACAAATTTCACACACGTTTACACGTATCGGTATCGCTAATTTTTCAGCATCAATTAACTTTATCTCTTTCGTGAAGCACGCTCTGCATAAAGAATCAAAAAGTTCATCTGTTTTTTTTCCGCATTTCGGGCAAAATTTGCTCCACCTCTCTTTATCGCCCCTGCTCTCTTTCATATCGCTTTGTTATTGCATATAAAGTATAACGTCCTTCTATTCAAGACACGGATTAACACGGATTTACGCAGACTTATTCACGTTTAGCATTGTTGGTTTTTATCGTCTATCTGTGTTAATCTGCGTTAATCTGTGTCTATAATTTGTTTTTGTTTTCTTGAAGTTTGACATTGTGAATTTTCCCAGCTAAATGTTTTTATATACTACTTCCTATTTATGAGTTGTATCTTAAAATTGATATAAAATAAAATGAAGACCGAGACGAAGATGAACGGGGATATAATGCTTTCGCTAAAAAAGCTCGCTTTGTTAGGCGCCGTAGAACAACCTGTTAAGGTTTCTTCGGGGCATTTCGCTGGAGCGATCGGCTTAAGCGTACAAACCGCCGCAAGGCGACTTCAAGAACTCGAAAAAAACGGTCTTGTGCATAGAAGAATAATAGCGGATGGACAGTGGGTAATACTGACAAAAAGAGGTATAGAGCAATTAAAGCGCGAATGTTATGAGTATCAGGAACTATTTTTTTCTACGCCGAAAATTGAGGTTGAGATAGGCGGTCGCTTGATTAGAGGCTTGGGAGAGGGGGCGTATTATACAACACTGGACGGGTACAAGGAGCAATTTGAAGCTAAACTGGGCTTTACTCCTTTTCCCGGCACCGTAAATCTCAGCCTTGACTTGCTATGTATGGTAACAAGGAAGAAGCTGGAGGGTCGAGGTGGAATAGAAATAGAAGGTTTTGAATTAGAAAACAGGACTTTTGGCGGTGCTAAGTGTTTCCCCTGTAAGATACTGGATGACCGGGCGGAAGGGATTAAAGGTGCAGCCATCCTTCCTAACCGAACACATTATCCTGAAGATGTTCTGGAGCTAATCTCGCCTATTTTCCTGCGTGGCGAACTCGATCTGAGGGATGGAGATATGATAAGAATAAGCGTGGTAATATGAATATGAACAATAGGGACATCCCGGAATCGGTAAAAAAGGGCATAGAATACGTGAAAAAAGGAAAGCTCGTGTTGATATATGATGCAGAGGACAGGGAAGGCGAGACCGATTTTGTACTGCCCGCTTCTTCTATCACGTCACAAAAGGTCGCTTATTTTAGAAAAGAAGCCGGTGGACTTATATGTGTTGCTATTCATTCTGTCGCAGCAGAGCGACTTGGTCTTCCACTCATGAGCGACATTTTAAGAAACGTGAACTCCAACTTCTCGCCTCTAAGAAGAATAGTGGAAGAAAAGGGCGACCTTTTGTACGATAACCGTTCCTCTTTCTCCCTGTGGGTGAATCATCGTGACACGTTCACGGGTATAACGGATAGGGACAGGGCGTTGACGATAAAAAAGATGGGAGAAGCCGTGGATAAAGTATTAAACGGAAATGACAGCTCTTACGATTTCTACTCGGAGTTCCGAACCCCCGGGCACGTTTCAATACTAAAAGCTGCGGAAGGTTTAATGGAAGAAAGAAGAGGACAGACCGAGCTTTCTGTGGCATTGGCGTTGCTTGCGGGCATATCCCCTGCAATGGTAATATGCGAGATGCTGGACAGTGAATC
>CAZXYJ010000176.1:0-2424 GCA_964644925.1 uncultured Halobacteria archaeon
GCATTCAATATGGACGCACCCGCAGCACCTCGTACCGTATTGTGACCCTGTGCAATGTACTTCACCTCATTCTCCATCCTTCCTGCTCTTATTCTCCCTACCGATATACTCATACCCCCCCCGGCATCACGGTCTAACTTTGGCTGCGGTCTATCCTGCTCCTCACGCAGTATTATAGGCTTCCCAGGAGCAAAAGGTGTTTTTATGTCGGTGGTGAAGTCCTTAAACGCCTTCTTTGCTTCTTCTTCCGTTACGCCTTCCTTGAACTTTACCCATATCGCCTCGGTATGACCATCCATCACAGGAACGCGATGACAAGAAGCACACACGTTGAATGCGGCGTTTTTTATTCCAGAACCTTTTTTTTCCACTGTGCCGAGAATCTTCAGCGGTTCACTTTCCATCTTATCTTCTTCGCTTTCTATAAACGGTATCACGTTATCCAGAATCGCCATTGAAGGCACACCTGCATATCCCGCACCCGATACCGCCTGCATGGTTGACACCCGCACTTCTTTTATCCCGTATCTCATCAGCGGTTTCAAACTCAACGTCATGACGATGGCAGAACAGTTAGGATTTGTTATGATGAATCCATCCCATCCCCGCTTCTCTTTTTGCACCTCGATTAATGCTAAGTGGTCGGCATTTATCTCAGGAATGACCAGAGGCACATCAGGCTCCATTCTATGCACCGAGACATTACTTGCCACGCAATATCCTGCCTGTGCACATCTCTTCTCTACCTCGCTTGCAACCGAGCCAGGCAAAGCAGAGAACATAATTGCGATGTTTTCGTTCTCTGAAGTATCCACATCGTTCAGCGGTTGCACTACCATCTCCGCTGCTTTCGCGGGCATCTCATAGGGAAGAAACCACTTCGATACCTCGCGGTATTTCTTACCCGCACTTCGTTCAGAAGCAAACAGCGATTCGAGTTCAAACCAGGGGTGCCCGTCCAAAAACTGCACAAATCGCTGCCCTACGCTTCCGGTCGCACCTAATACTCCGACTTTTATTTTTTTCATTGTATATAAAGTATAACTTCCTTCTATTTAAGACACGGATTAACACTGATTTACGCGGATTTATTTGTGAAATTATTTAAAGGTTTTTATGCAGTAGATATAAATAAAGGATTGTAGAATAGATATACAGAGGAGAGGTGAGAAGCGAAAATGGCAAGATTCCCAGAGGCGGAAGCAAGACTCTTCCGTGTGAAAATATGCATGGACTGCAATGCAAGGAATGCGCCCAGAGCGACGAGATGCAGGAAATGCGGATCGAAGGATTTGAGAATGAAATCCAGTCACAGAGGGAAGTAAACAGGTTTGGAGTGGTGAAGGTGAGTGCTGTGAGCTGTGAGTTCAATTGGCGGTTTAGAATGTCCGCGGGGGTTTAGCCGCGGTTAGATAACCGGAAGCAAGAAAACAGAAAATAAATTAGGGACACAGATTAACGCAGATTAACACAAACCTTTCTTTCAGAAAGAAAGCTTTACCAAAGAAATTTGTTTTTCTTTTAGCACAGGTTTTCTTTTTTTGAAAAAGAAAAAGTGTTGCGTAAATCAGTGTAAATCCGTGTCTTAGATAGAAGGAAGCGATACCTTATATACAAGTACAAATCCGGAATTTGAACCCAAACGAGGAGAATTTTATGATGCGAAAAGGCAAAATAATCGCGGTAGCGGGGAAGGGGGGAACAGGGAAAACAGCTATTTCCGCACGGTTAATCACAGAAATACTGAAACTTGCAGGTCAGGACGTTTGCATATTAGCCGTGGATGCAGATGCCGATTCAAACTTGCCTGAGGCACTTGGGATATCGTATAATAAGACGGCAGGAGATGTAAGGGAGAGGCTGTTGGAGGATAAGCATCGGGACGTTACGTTAGACGTGAGGTCGCAATTCGAGGGTAAAATAGCGGCGATAATAGAAGAGGAAGAGCAGTATGACCTGCTGGTTATGGGCCGCCCTGAGGGACCTGGCTGTTACTGCCCGGTAAATCACATAATACGAATGATTATAGACACGTTGACGAAGAACTACGATTACACGGTAATAGATTGTGAAGCGGGTCTGGAGCACCTCAGCAGAAGAACGACAAGGGACGTTGACGTGATGCTTGTCGTGCTGGACACAACGCTGAAGAGCATAAAAACCGCATTGCGGCTCAGGCAGATTGCCGAGGAAATAGATGCTGACGTGAAGCAAATGGTGAACATAGCGAATAAAATACCAGAGGGCATGGAGGCGAAGATAATAGAAGAAGCGAAGAAATACGGTCTCACCATAGAGGGAATAGTACCCTTTGACCCTTTAATCCCGGAATATGACTTTAAAGGCGTGCCAATCGTGGATTTACCTGACGATGCGCCGTCGGTTATCGGTATAAGAAGAATAGCGAGAGCTATAATGTGAGGG
>CAZXYJ010000177.1:0-2398 GCA_964644925.1 uncultured Halobacteria archaeon
CGCCAACGCCGAAGGAGAAACGAGAGATACAGGAGGCATGCGGTAAATACACGCGGCAAATGACACACTGCCGTCACTGCCGTGCCGATGCGATTGGACGACTTGGAAAAGACATTCAAGATCGGTTATAATTGAAGTATAAAAAAACAGAAAGTAAATTATAGACACAGATTAACGCAGATGATGAGAATCAACACGGTTAAACTAAAATAAATCTGCGTAAATCAGTGTAAATCGGTGTCTTAAATACACAATTTAAATACACGATGAAAAAGATATACGGTATTATCGGCGACCCGGTAGCACACAGCCTTTCGCCCGTTATGCATAATGCTGCTTTTGAGAAACTCGGAATGGATGCCGTTTATCTTGCGTTTAGAGTCTCAAAGGGCGAACTTGAAGATGCGATAAGAGGAGCAAAAAGTCTCGGTATCTCAGGTCTTAACGTTACCATCCCGCTGAAAGAAAAGGCGCTTTCTTTCGTGGATGCGGAACCAATAGCGAAGAAAATAGGTGCAGTAAATACCATTGACTTCGGCAGTGGCACGCCTGTTGGCTATAATACCGATGGGATAGGCTCGCTGAGGGTACTGAAAGAGACCGTGGGCAAAATAAAAGGCAAGAAGGTGTTAATTCTTGGTGCTGGTGGCGCTGCAAAGGCTATTTCATTTTATCTTGATGCTGAAGGTGCAAGGGTGACAATAGCAAATCGGGCAAGGGAAAGAGCTGCACACTTGACTTCTAAGCTCCGTAATGCCGATTTTAGCGGTTTGGGGGTCGAACTCGAAAAGCGTATCGAAGCTTCGGATATTCTGATTAATGCTACTTCTGTGGGTATGCATCCACACGAGGATGCTACTTTAGTGCGTGCAGATATGATGCATCCTGACCTTGTTGTGTTTGATATCGTGTATAATCCGATGGAGACGAAGTTGTTGCGAGAGGCGAAGCGTGCAGGAGTGAAGAAGAGAGTGGATGGCGTGAAGATGCTTGTGTATCAGGGCGCCACTTCATTCAAGATATGGACGAAAAGAGAGCCGCCGATAGAGGTGATGGAAAAGGTGGTTAGAGCGGCGTTGATTCGTGATTAATATTTGCAACCACCAGATTACACAGATTTTCACGAGAAATTATAAAGATACAACAGGTCAGACATGTATCTGGCATCATGTATCCTGCATCATTTTCTTGTGTTAATCTTGTGTAATCTCGTGGTTTTTTTATTTACCCGAAGCAAGACAAAAAGAAGCAATCAGCGCATCCAGTTGAATCCGTTCATTTGCACCCTCTGTAATTCGATAATCCGCTTCTCCTATTCGGTCCATCAGTTCCACCTTCTTCCGCGCCGGAATATCCATGTTTATCACGAGCCGGTGCATCTGCGCTAATATTTCGTCACCTGAAATCCCTTTATCCCTCAAATCCTCTAATTTATCCAGCGCATCGAAGAATTTACCGTCTAACGCCCTTTTTATCAACTCCTGTATCTCCTCGGGTCTTGCAGTTGCCGTTGTCTCGTAGATGCGTTCCGGCTTTACTTCGCTACCGAGCACCGCAGCACTTTGCAATGCGTTTACTGCTCTTCGCATATCGCCCAGCGAAACGTAGTTTATTGCTTTTATGGCTTCTTCTGACAATTTCAAACCCTCCTTTTCCGCTATATGTTTTACACGCGATGCGATTGCATCATAAGAAAGCGATTTGAACCTGTACACGGAACATCTGGATTGTATGGGTCCTATTATTTTGGCTGAGTAATTGCAACTGAGGACAAATCTGCAAGTGCCGGAATACCGTTCCATCGTTCTTCTCAATGCGGATTGCGCGGCATCGGTCAACGCGTCCGCCTCGTCAAGGAAGATGATTTTGAATGACGCATCGCCAATGGGCATGGTTCTCGCGAAGTTCTTTATCTTGTTGCGGACCACGTCTATGCCTCTTTCGTCGCTTGCGTTCAATTCAGTGAAGTTCTCCGACCAGGTATCGCCATACAGTTCGCGTGCCATAGCAACGGCAGCGGCGGTTTTCCCCACTCCCGCGGGTCCGGAAAAGATAAGATGCGGTAGGTTCCCTTTCCTGACATAAGACGTAAGATTATTTATTATGGCGTTCTGTCCCGCCACCTCTTCCAGCTTCCTTGGTCTGTATTTCTCAGTCCATATCTCTTCTCGCTGCATCATACACTTTTTCTTTTTTTTTTAAAAAAGAAAACCTATACTAAAAGAAAAAAAGACTTGTTTCTTTAGTCAAGGTTTTTACCGAAGGTAAAAAAGTTGTTGGTAAAGCTTTCTTTTCTAAAGAAAGGTTTGTGCTAAAAGAGAAATAATGAACAAGAAAAAATAAATTATAGACACAGATTAACACAGGCGTGCCGAGATAAATTCATACTCGCCAGCTG
>CAZXYJ010000178.1:0-2371 GCA_964644925.1 uncultured Halobacteria archaeon
GAAGAGATAGAAAAGGTTGCAAGAATGCTCGACCTGGAACCCGTGGTGGAGAAAGGAAAAGCATATCCAAAAACGCACTGGCTTCAAAGTGGAAGAGTGCGGGTGAACAAAGCAGGAAGCAAAGGAGAGATTGTTAAGAAGATTGCAATGGCTATAAAAGAGATACGAGAGAAGTCCAGGGGAAGGTAAAAATAAAATGTTTTCATCACCAGAAGAGGTTTTTGAGAAAGAGAAAAAATACATAATGCAGACATACAAACGACCGCAAATAGTGCTAAAAGAGGGAAAAGGAGCGACAGTAAAAGATTTTTTTGGTCGTGAGTACATAGATTGTGTCGGGGGCATTGCCGTAAACGCGGTTGGGTACTGCCATCCTGCAGTGGTGAATGCGATAAAAGAGCAAGCGGGGAAGCTCATGCACACCTCGAACTTATATTACACGGAGCCGCAGGTGCAGCTTGCAGAGAAACTTTCGGGAATAACCGGTATGGACAAGGTCTTTTTCTGTAATTCCGGTACCGAGAGTATAGAAGCGGCATTGAAGCTGGCATGTAAAGCGACATTTGGGAAGCGTAAGTTCATAGCTGCGGAAGGCAGTTTTCACGGCAGAACACTCGGGTCGTTAAGCATAACGTATGGAACCAAATTAAGAGGTGTATTTGAACCTCTACTGCTGGACGGCGTGGAATTTGTGCCATACAACGATGCCGATGCAATCAGAGCTGCAATAGACACCAACACTGCTGCGGTTATCTTAGAACCCATCCAGGGAGAAACAGGAATAGTAGTTCCTTCTGCGGGATATTTGAACGAGGTACGGGAAATATGCAGTGAGAATGGCGTCTTGCTGATTTTGGATGAAATACAAACGGGTTTTGGTCGTACCGGTAAATGGTTTTGCAAGGAACACGAAGGTATAGAGCCCGATATAATGACCGTAGCGAAAGCGCTGGGTGCGGGTTTCCCAATAGGTGCAATGCTCGCAAAAGAGGGAATAGAATTTAAAACCAGCGAGCACGGAACGACCTTTGGCGGCAATCCACTGGCGTGTGCGGCTGCATTGGCGTCTATAAAGGTGATAGAGGATGAAGAGTTGGTAGAAAAGTCAAGCGAGCTGGGTGCGTATTTCATGGAAAAGGTTCATGACGAGAGGATAGGGTTATATTCTAATCCGGTAGTGAAGGAGATAAGAGGAAAAGGGATGATGATCGGGATAGAATTAACAAAACCCTGTGGCGGTGTAGTAGACAAAGCGATTGAACGTGGGATTTTAATAAATTGCACTTCTGATACCGTGATACGGTTGGTTCCACCGCTGGTTATAAGTAAAGAGCAGATAGACCGGGTGATTACGGTTTTGTGCGACCTCACAAGAAAATAAATTAAAGACACAGATTATCGCAGATTAACACAGATGAAAAGAAAGAATATAGTCATTCCGAAAATTATAACCACAAGATTACACAGATTTATTAATTGCAATTTGTTACGGGAATGACTATATATCCGTGTAAATCGGTGTAAATCCGTGTCTTAATTAGAAGGAAGTTATACTTTATTTCCCGTAATACACTTTTCTCACGGGCCACGATATTTCAATCCCCTCTTTGTCGTAGCGTGCCTTCAACGCTTTTATAAATTCATGTATAACAATATATTTAGCCGCAGGTTCCTCCACCCGCAAAATAATCGAGAAATTGATGTTCGAGTCGCCAAACGTATGATACCTGATGAAAGGTTCAAAGGTTTTAACCGCTCCCGGGACGGTTTCCAGTATCTGCTTCGCTACGTCAATCGTGACCCGCTCCACTTTTTCTAAATCCGAGCCATAAGCAACGCCACATTGAATTACCGCGGACATCTCAAGCACCGGCAACGAATAATTTGTGATTACACTTTCCGCGAGTTTTGAATTTGGAACAATGACAAGCGTATTTGGCAGAGTTCTCACCCTCGTGGACCGCCAGCCAATATCTTCGACAAAACCTGAAATACCTCCCTCTACCTTTATATAATCCCCAAAACTTATTGGTTGGTCAGAGATAATATGTAATCCCGCGAAGAGGTTTGAAAGCGTGTTTTGAAGGGCCAGTGCAACAGCTAACCCACCTAACCCATAAGCCGCAATTAAAGGTGTTATTTCTATATCGTAATGGCCCAGAATCACCAAAAACGCAATGAGATAAATAAAAACGGCAACTACATGGCTCATCAATTTCGGCATCTTCTCATATCTCTTCTGCACCCTTAGCCAGAGATCCAGTATAACCCTCGAAATCTGGGATAGAATTAAAGACGCTAACAGTACAGTGCCGACAAAAAATATCCCGTCTATATACGGGGCATAGGGTTCGAGCCAGGATAGCGATTT
>CAZXYJ010000179.1:0-2367 GCA_964644925.1 uncultured Halobacteria archaeon
CATGGAGTGGCCTGCTGCGAAGGGGAATTTAAGGATTTTTCGCTTTATCAAAACGGTAGTAGCGGAATATTTACGAGGTGGGGGGTGACATAACACCGGAAACCTCTAAAATATAGTGAGTTGACAATTTTAATGATTGCCTTAAAGAGAAATGGGTGAAGAGGAAGCGAATAAGGACCGGGTAAGAAGGCACGAGCTTCGTCATGGCAGGCACATGGTGCCATTGCTGACCGATCACCTGGTCTTTTCGCCTAAATATCGCGGGAAGGTTTTGCTTGGCGAGGTGGCAGAGGCAGCGGAAGAAATTATAGATGAGGAGAAAAATAAATCTTTCAAAACAGGATACATATCGCTTTATACAAAACTTTTTTGCGCTCACAGGCCACGTACTGTACTTAAGTGGGGGTATGTGACTTGAAGTATGCAATAGAATATATAGACAAGAACGAATCTAATATTATGATGCACCTAACAAACGAATTTGAGCAACAACTCAGGAAAATTTCATATCTTTCAAATAAGATCAATCATGGTGACAACAAGAAACTATTACGACTTATCAGGGCACATACCAAAGAGATTGAAGAACTTTATGACGCAAATAACGAACACTGGACGATAGAGACTGCTGATTTGATTATCTTGTGTTATGAGTTGTTGATCCTTGAAAATAAGGATATAGGCAATGTTTTTCAAGAATGTCTACCCAGATATGATAAGAAGTTTAAGGAGTTGATCCAAAATGATCTTTGATTATGAAGCACTAAAAAGTAAAGTTAAAGAAAGAAAAGAGGATTTTAATGACTTTATCAGCTTTTTAGAGACCAATACAACATGGCTTAGCGCTCCTGCAAGCACTAAATACCATCTAAATGAAGAAGGGGGGCTGTTGAAGCATTCTATAGGTGTAACAAATACTTTACTCAGATTAAGGGAATTGCTGGCACCTGAAATTCCGGAAGAGAGTTGTGTTATTGTTGCATTGTTCCATGACGTTGGTAAAATCGGTATGCCTAATGCTCCAAGATATCTTAAAAAAGAGGCTAAATTTGTGTATAATAAAGAACAGGTTGAAATGCAGATAGCTAATAGAAGTTTATATTTAGTTTCAAAATATATTCCTTTAAGTGACGAGGAAGCTCAGGCTATTTTATATCATGATGGGCAATATATAGCGGAAAATAGGTTTATCGCCCATAAAGAGTGCCCTTTAACTTTGCTTCTTACCTTTGCTGATACATGGACAGCGGCAGTTTATGAAGAAGGAAGAAAAATTCAAAGTAGTAAAGTATATTTCAGGAGGAGATAAATTGGCAGAGGAGTATCGGGGATTAATCGAAGATACAATTAAAACGGTTATTAATCAGTTCCACCGAAAACCTTATAATTTCTTCAACGAGCACGAGTTCCACCAATACTGTTGTCATGTCTTTTATAGCAAAAAGCAATTTTCAAAGCAGTTTAAAACTAAAGATGGAAAAAAGACCAATTTGCTTCATCCCGAGTACCCAACGTTAGCAAGAATTAGTAGAGAACGAATTGAACTTGATCCAAAAGGGAAAAGGGCACGGTATGACATTTCAATTCTAAATCCTTCTTTTATCCAAGAAAATGACTTTGATAAAATCCAAAATAGGGATATCCACCTTTTCAGCGAAGATGAACTAAAAAATCCAAGCAATCATATTATCGCTGCTGTTGAGTTTAAATTTATCAATAAACACAGCAAAAATTACATTCATGAACTAAAATATGACAATTTTAAATTAGAAAATGCTCGAGAAGCAAAATTGAAGTATATGCTTGTATTCGCTAACACGATTGAAAACGAAATAGATTACTTTTCTGGTTTTGATATAGGAAAGGATATTAAAGCCATCTATGTATCAATTTATACAGAAAACTCAAAAAAGAAATCGAGAACGAAGCAATATCCTGATGGCTGGTTATTTCCGGTATAGGATGCCCCGCATTTTAGAGGCTGTCCCATAATTAGATATTTTCTAAAATCGGGGGCGTATTTTTCGATATAAACCCCTATTTGGGCTTCTTTTTGCGGGAATTTTGAATTGTGAGACGGCCTCTATGGACAAGAAAATAAATTATTGACACAGATTAACGCAGATTAACACGGATGGATAGATTAATGCAGTTAGCCCAGTCCAACAAAAGAAAAGAAAAAATCCGTGTAAATCTGTGTCTTAAATAGAATATACCACCCCATTCCCTATTCCCCACTCCCTATACCCTATTCGCAGCAAAATCCGCAATGAGTAGCAGTTTAGCTTTTGCCTCCGAGTCTTCAAGTCCTGCAATACAACTTTTTGCACGCATCACGAAATCGTTAGATAACTGGATTGCATAGTC
>CAZXYJ010000180.1:0-2362 GCA_964644925.1 uncultured Halobacteria archaeon
TAATAAACCACGAGATTTCAGAATATAATAATTTGTTTTTCTTTTAGCACAGGTTTTCTTTTTTGCAAAAAGAAAAAGTGTTGTATAATCTTGTGGTTAATAATTTTTGGAATGACTATAATCCGTCCCTATCTCCCCTTCCACACCACAACCATCAATACAAGTAGAAGCACCGCATATCCCAGGAACAGCAGCCGTGCACCAAAAATATCCGAGAGCGCACCACAAACAAGAGGAACACCGCCAATACCGGCGTAAAACATCGTGTAATAAATACCCATTACTCGCCCTTCTTGTTCTTGTTTCTGCTCATGTTCTCTTGCTTCTGCTCCTGCCCCCGCCCCCGCTGCTTTTGACGCCAGCGTTAACGTGCCCAGTGAAATCGCGCCCAAACCAGCACCAAGAAAAAAGCTCATTATAAAAAGTTCCGGGATGGATGTTGCGGAATGAAGCACAATCAAGCCGCAGGCGCATAAGAACAATCCGGCAATCGAAAGAGTAATTTCCCCTATGCGCTTCATCAGCCTGCCGAATCCCGTTTGCAGTATTACGAACACCACGAACATTGCAGATAGGATTACTCCGATGATACCCGTTGCATGGATTACTACTCCTGTTGAAAGTTCGTAATCGGGAAGTTCGAGATTGGCGGTAGCAAAAGGAGAGAATAAAGCACCCATAATCGCTGCGACTCCTATTCCAAAAAAAATCAGCACACAAGCCAGTGTCAATGCCTTTCGTTCTCTTTCGCTTAACGGTAATCGTTTCCGTTTCTTTTTTCTCTTCGACCTTGTCTTCGGCTCGTGAACAAAAAGCAATACCAATACGATACTTAGCAGTGCAAAGAGAACGCAAAAGAAGAACGGCATGTGAATACCGTAAATGTCGAAAAGGAATCCACCTGTAATTGGGCCTGCCGCTAAACCCGCGCCCAGACCCATGTTATACACGCTAAGCGCATGCCCGCGCTCATCGTAACTCGTGACTTCCGAGAGCAAAGCCGTAACCGCAGGGAAGAACAATCCTGCGCCTGCTCCTTGTAATGCTCTCACAAATATCCAGTCGTAGGTGTTGTTGGAAAATGGAAAAAGAGCGGAGGCAATGGCATAAAGTAAAAGCCCGGCTACAATCAATGGTTTCCGACCCAATTTGTCGGATATAATACCTCCTGAAACACTGAGCGGTATGCTTACGATAGTAAAAGCGGAGAAGATCAATGCAGAAACGAAAGACGGAGTTTCTGAGGCTTTCACCCATTCGCCAAGCAGCGGTGCAATCACCGTAACGCCAAATTGCGTGCTAAAAACACAGATTGCTGCAATTAGAACTATTTTTGTAAGCGCTCGGTCAGAATTTAAGTGCATAGATAATAATTTAAATTTAACATTATTGATTTTTATTTTCTTGTGGTATATAAAGTATAACTTCCACCTACCTATTTAGGACGCAGATTTACGCAGATTTACGCAGAAAACTATTTCCTCAAATTATCCAATGCCTTACGTTTAACTTCCGGTTTAGTGCCAAAATTAAATTAAATTTAAAATCCTGATTATCTGCGTTCATCTGCGTCCGATTATAAAAATTATTCTTTCTTGTCAAACATTCTTTTTAATTTAAGGAACGTCAAATGAAAATCTTAGTCGGCTCCCGGAACCCGGTGAAATTGGAAGCGACAAAGGAGGCGTTTTTTGCTTATTTCGACACGGTGGAAGTAACAGGAATCGGCGTGAGCAGTAACGTCCCCAATCAGCCAATTGAAGATGAAACCTTCGCTGGAGCAGAAAATAGGGCGTTTGAATTGAAAAGGATAGATGAAGCCCGGGATTTTAATGCGGAGTTCTTTGTGGGCATTGAAGGCGGGATAAAGAAATTGTTTCACCGATGGTTCACCTTTGGCGTGATGTGCATTATAGACGTTACGGGCAGGATGGGTTATGGAACTTCTCCTTTCTTTGAGCTTCCATCGCACATCTCAGAAGAGCTTTTAAAAGGCACGGAACTCGGTGATGTGATGGATGATTTGATAGGGAAAAAGAACACGAAAGAAAAACAGGGTGCCGTGGGGTATTTCACTAACGGCGTTGTGGATAGGAAAAGATATTATGTAGACGGTTTGCTGGTTGCTTTAATTCCGTTTTTAAATGAGGATTTGTATTTTGAACCACAGATTAGCACAGATAAAGAACAAAAAGAAGAAACCACGAGATTCCACGAGATTAACACAAGAAAATAATGCGGGGATTCATGATGCAGGATACAGGATACAAGTTTAGGGATGTGTCTTGCATCTTCGATTATTTTCTCGTTGTAGATAAAGTATAACTTCTACCTATTTAGGACGCAGATTTACATGGATTTA
>CAZXYJ010000181.1:0-2359 GCA_964644925.1 uncultured Halobacteria archaeon
CATAAAGTATAACTGCCTTCTATTTAAGACACGGATTAACACGGATTTACGCGGACTTGTTTATGTTGAACATTATTAATTTTTATCATCTGTGTTAATCTGCGTTAATCTGTGTCTATAATTTATTTTTCTTTTTGTTCTTTTCCGATCACCTTCTTAGCATGAACTTCCCTTACCTTCCCTAAGGTCTTTGTGGGACATTCCTCAACACATATCAGACAGCCCTTACAGTTATCGTAATCTGTATATGGGAAGCCGTCTTCATTTACTAAAATACAACCATCAGGACATCGGGCAACGCAGATCATACACCTGGTGCAGGCATCGTAATTCCAGACAGGTCTAAATACACGCCAGTTGCCTGTTCTTCGCAAGGGGGTATTGCCGGTAGCGTTTAGAGCAGGGCTGGAGACCTCGGCAGTCTCGAACGGCATAGTGATAACTCGGCTTCCTTTTTGGATTACCTCGGCAGTTTTTATTTCTACGGGTGGGATAGCATTAAAACAATACATGGATGCCTCTATGTTCTTCTCTAAAAGAGCTCTGTCCGTTATAATCTCAGATATTACCTTCTCCACCGCTTCCTTTAAAGAACCCTCTTGGAGACCAGCAATCTTGGAGGCAACCGCACCTGCTAGAGTGCTTAGGACTGTCCTTTCCAGTATCTCGAGGCAAATCTTTGTTATATCCAGTGTTATAATCTGTCCTGGAATCTTATACTCTGCTCTCGCCTCCTCCAGACTTTGAGGGGTGTTGATAAACACGATGCCACCCCTTTTCAGTCCCGATACGGGCATTACCCGGGGATCGTACAGGAGGGTTTTGTCCATCACGATCACAATATCTGGCTCTGATACCACTCCTCGTTCCATGATGGGTTCTTCAGATATGCGGGTGAATGCAGCTACCGGTGCACCCCTCCTTTCGGCACCATACAGTGGGAAGTCCTGAGCATAGTAGCCTTCCAAAAATGCAGCAGTCCCCAGCACTCTGCTGGCAACTTTCGCACCCTGACCACCCCTGCCGTGGAATCTCAACCTGAGCATTTTAGAAGCTCATTTTTTAGCAAACAACTTCCTTATCTCCGCACCAACCGTCTCAACCTGATGCTCGCCTATCTTCTCTCTACTCTCTTTCAAGAACGGAATACCGCGTTTGTATTCCTTAACCCATTCCTCTGCGAATTCGCCGCTCTCCACTCTCTTCAGCGTTTCTTTCATCCTCTCCTTTACCTCAGGTCCGATTATCTTATTCCCCACTGACCACATTCCATACTCCGCGGTATTGGAGATAACTTCTGCCATCCGCTTTATCCCGCCCTGCCACACTAAATCCACAATGAGCTTCATCTCGTGCACGCACTCGAAATACGCCATCTCCGGTGGGTAGCCCGCCTCTACTAAAACCTCAAAGCCATTCTTCATTAATTCTACCAGACCGCCGCATAAAACACATTGCTCGCCAAATAAATCCTCGTATGTCTCCTGTTCAAAAGTACATTCTAAGATGCCTGCTTTTGTCCAGTGCATCGCCTTTGTCATTGCCAGCGCAACTTCGCGTGCTTTGCCCGACGGATTCTGTTTTACGGCAACAAGTCCCGGGACACCAAAACCTTCCAAATATGCCTTCCTTTCCTCGGTTCCCGGCGCCTTCGGTGCAACCATAATAACGTCCACATCCTCTCTTGGAACAATTCGTTTGAAGCAGATGTTAAAGCCATGCGAAAAACCGAGTGTTTTCCCTGCTTCCATGTACTGCTTTATCTGCTTTTCATAAATCTCTGGCTGAATCTCGTCGGGAAGCAGGATATGCACAATATCTCCTTTTTCCGCCGCTTCATCTATCGCCAATACCTCAAAACCGTCCTCTTTTGCCTTTTCCCAGCTTGGGTTTTTACTGCCGCCTAATATCTCCGTCTCCCCTATGATTACGGCAACGCCGGAATCTCTTAAGCAGTTTGCCTGTGCATCTCCCTGTGCCCCATACCCTATCACCGCTATTGTTTTATCCCTTAAAATGCCCTCATCTACATCCTCATCATGTAATACGTTCATGTTATCTCCCCCCCCTGTATGTTTTATTTTACGTGAGTTTATTGTATTTATTTTTCTCAGTTTAAAACTTTTTCGAATACCATTCCATAAAAGGAGAACACAGGTACCACATTTCTATTTCTCCACGCCTCCACCTGCACCTGCACTTATCCCAATCGCCGTAACCCCCGTCCTGAACAACTGTTTCACACCAAAATGGCGCATCAAGTCCACGAACCTGTCTATCTTCTTAGCCTCTTCCGTAAGTTCAAGTGTTACGGAATCCAACGCAGCATCCAATATTTTCGCTCCGTAAGATTCCGCAA
>CAZXYJ010000182.1:0-2345 GCA_964644925.1 uncultured Halobacteria archaeon
AGCAGCCAGGAAAACAGCAAGAAAAAGAAAAAACCGAACATCGCTACCAGCGAATAAAATGGCGTTCTACCCCCTGTAACAAGTTCTATTCCTTCTATGGCAGCGGGATGAAATGCCAGGAAGAAAGGGAGATAAAGAACTAAACTCGAGAGAATCAAACCACTGGCTAATATCAAACGTTTCATCATCAACCTCAAATTCGTAATTCGTAATTCGTAATTCGTAATTGGGAATGCGATAATGCCGACCATGAGCATTGCGTAGATAATGTAGTCCCAGGAATTCAAAGGAATGAGAAATCCCAGCGATAATGGCAGGAATACAAGCATGAGCTTATTTTCAATGAATTTCTTTTCGGTGTACATCTCCAGCAATAATGCGAGGACGAGCATTTGAAAAGGCATCGCAACCAGATGGGGGTGCAAATCACCAAGAATAAAGGTAAAGAACGGGAATTCGGTGATTCCATCGGGAACAACACGAGACGGAATCCAGAAATATGAAACGTTTGGTGTCGTTAGAGCGTGAAAAATGCTTGTGCCCCTTGATGTCTCCATCCATAACGGTGCTAAAACACCCAAATTGCCGATGAACAGGACGAAAATAACCGCTATCAGCCCACCTATTTTCTTTCTGCATAGGTTTGCCGCTATACCGAAGACCGCACTGCCGAGCAATGCGGCATAAGTTGCTACAGCCAGGTTATAGGCTATTGAAGCACGAATGGAAGTTATTTTTATCATGATACTCGTCACGAGATAGCTGAAATAATAGTAGCAGTCAATAACCCGGGAGGAGAACCAGGGGTCAATCGGAGGAAAACAATCGCTTCTCCCTACGGCATTTAAAAATGCCAGGTCCATCCATTTTTCACCCACCATCCCGATGTCCAGACCACCTATCTCTGGACGAAAAGCCCTTATGAGGAGAAAAAAAGCGAATATTGAGACAAATATCAATTCTCCTTCAACTACGGACCGTATTTCAAACTTCGAGAAAGTTCGTCTCGATCCAGCATTCAGAAATGCTAAAATAGAGCAAAATAGCAGTATCGCTAAAGCCAGAACTATCGTTGCCGAGGAATAAGAGAACAGGTGAGAAAGAATCCATGTCAGGTAAGTGAGCAGAAGGAGCGCGAAAATCTTTGAGAACAGGTAGCTGAGGTTACCGAAATTCCGCAGCACCTTCTTGGTTATGGGGTATGTGAGCATGCCCAGTAAAAATAACGATAACCACCAGACAAAAACCGCCGTTAATTCCGTGAAGGCCATTTTTTTATTTCTTACCCTCCAAAATACCTCTTAATGATATTTTACGGAGATTGAACGTTCCAAATCCCGCATCAACGAGTATGCTCATCCCCCTTATCAGTATGCCAAATGTAAATGCGACTGTGTATCCTACTCCTACACCCGGAATCCCCAGTATTGCCACTATGGCGGATTCTTGTAGTCCCGCTCCCCCGAGACTCACAGGTATGAAAGCCAGCGTGCTGACTACCGCCTGCAAAAGGAAAAAGAACAAAAAAGAAAGATTTGTATTTGTCGCGGGTGAAAGCGCCAGAAATATGAAATACCACTGCGCACCTACAAACACCCATCCCGCTATGCTTATAAGCAGTGCCTTCGCCAATTCGGACTTCAACCTGGATGTGGATGCTTGAACGTCTTCAACGATATTTGTTATCTTTTTCAGGGGGCCGAAAGAGAAAAAGCTCAGCAGTTTCACACTTTTCTCTGACCAGATGAGCAGGCTTGCAATTGCAGTTAATGCAACCATCACGGTTATACCCGCAAGAAGCACGGCTTGAAATTCAAGTAGAATACCCGATAGGATTACGGCAAAGGCTGCGGTACCCACTATTTTCATAATAAAATCCATGATTTGCCCTATTGTGAGCACGCTCAGCGTATCCTCAGCTTTAACGTCTTTAAGCAGAAGCACGAGTCCAAAATACCCCACCTTCCCCGGGGTTACGTCTCCAAGAATCATTGAGGTAAAATGAAACAGCAAAATGTTCCAGTACGAGTAGTGGTGATAGCCCAGTTTGTTCAGCAGCCAAAAAAGTCTAAAAGCAAGTGCGAAATTCAAGCCCAAATACCCGATAAAAGCTAACGCTAAATACCAATAGTTTATCGTTTGTAAACTTTCCAACAGGAGACCAAGGTCAACTTTGAGGAATAAAATGGCAAGAATGGAGATGGTTATTCCTGCGCTGATTAAAGCCCTTTTTGCTGTTTTCATTGTATATGTGGTATAATTTCATTCTATTTAAGACACGGATTTATTTTTGTATATAAAGTATAACTTCTACCTATTTAGGACGCAGATTTACGCGGATTTAC
>CAZXYJ010000183.1:0-2341 GCA_964644925.1 uncultured Halobacteria archaeon
TAAGCACCGCAGCAGCTTCGTCTTTTTCCATACCCAGAAACCGTATTAAAACATCGTATTTATCGTGCAATCGCACAGGAACACGGTTTCCAAGTCGCTTGTAGGCTTCTATCCGTGAATCCCGCTCATCGGCTTCAAAATGCCTGGCTATATGCCCCTCCAAACCCGCTGATTCTTCGTAAGTCACGCAAATGAGCGGAACCCCCGTCTGCTCATACACCTGCTTTATATCTATAATGTTAAACCAGCTGATGACGCATCCATTTAACATCATTATATTTATGTCTGCACGTTGCAGCGATCCAAAAACGTGCAATATGCCCTCTGTAGCGTCCATCCCGCCAACGGTGGCTTCTCCGAAGGCGAGACCATCTATAACGAGATCCGAACGCATAACCACGCCTGCAAGCACGGATTTTTTATCGCCCTGCTTGAAGCTTTCGGCAATACCAAGCACCCGTATTCCCCTTTTATTTATGTGTAATGCCATATATACAAAGTTCCTATTTAGGACGCAGATTTACGCGGATTTACGCAGAAAACTATTTCCTCAAATTATCAAATGCCTCACGTTTAACTTCCGGTTTAGTGCCAAAATTAAGTTTAAAATCCCGATTATCTGCGTTCATCTGCGTCCGATTATCAAAAATTATTCTTTCTGGTCTTGTGTAATCTCGTGGTTTTTACCACCTACAAATATGATTTGCTCTCCCTCTCTTTTTGCTCTCTGTACTTCCTTCTTAACATGGGGTCGCTGCTCAGTCGCTCTATCTCCATGTCCAATTTATCGTCCAGCTTCGCCTGCTTTTCTGAGATATATTCCTTACACAGCGTATGCGTGGAGTCGGAAGAATATTGCTGGACACCCGCCAGAACAATCGCTAAATTCGAGTTTTTCTGCGGTGAAATCCACCCAAACGGGACGGGAGCGCCCATACCCATAAGTTCTTTTAGCTCCTTGTCTGTTTTTCCTACTTCCAAACCAAATCCTATTGCCTCATTCTTCCCCGTCTGTTCCGTTTTTAGCTGCCATACGCGGTCCGGGTCGGAAATGAACATATCATACCTGCCTTTGGGATTCATCCCGGCAAGTACTTTCCAATCCCTCTTATCGCTATCCTTGCTTTTGTCCCATCTCTTTTTCAATATCCGCGTTATTTCTGCTGATGATTTTATCCCCATGCTGCACGGCACCTCTCAAATGTATATTTGATTTCATTTATACAATAAGCTTACTGCTATATAAAAATAACTATGGACGAAGATAGAAAGGTTGGCTATATAAAAAAATCCATCGCATTAGGTATCCTTATCAGCTTGAGTTCATTTGTTGTTATCCTATACCTCACGGTAACGGAAGAAACGGTAAAAGCACTTGTCGCCATTCATCCCGGCTATCTCATTGCCGCAATTATCGTACATATCTCCACCTGGGTCGTGTGGAGTGTAAAATTAAAGGTACTGACGGGTGCGACAGGAAACCATCTGCGGCTCGTGGATGCATTGAAGATGGTTGTAACAAGCGTATTTGCTGCTGCCATTACGCCTTCTCATGTGGGTGGCGAGCCGGTGCGTATATATATGCTGACGAAATCGGTACGTATAAGTGATGCAACAGCGATAATCTTCTGTGAACGATTCCTTGACCTCATATTTTTAATCTTGATGGCTCCACTGGGTCTTTTTATCTTTAAAGACTATATATTCCATAATCTTAATTCAGGCTTTTTTGCTTTTTTATGTCTCGCGGTTCTCCTCATTGTTCTCGTCCTGACGCTGGTTGTATCATTGTTTCGTTGGCCAGAATGGTACCTCACAGGTCTGTATAAGCTTTTAAGGCACATAAAAGGACAGGATAAAGCAAAAAAGCTCATTGATATGGTGCGTGAAAATCTGTATGCATTCATTACAAGCATGAAGCGGTTTATTAAGGAGGGCAGGCGAGAGGTTATTGTGGCGTTGATATGCACGGTCGTATACTGGGCAATGGAGTTCTTCATTGTATCGTTGATTTTGATGGGGCTTGACTCACCGCCCGCCATTGTTCATGTGTTTGCGGCACAGGTAATACTCATGTTGTTTATTCTTATACCCCTATCACCAGGTTGCAGCGGAGTGGCGGAATTTGGATTTTCCGCTTTGTTCGCTCTGTTCGTGGAATCCTCTATTCTAGGTATAGTGGTGATTCTATGGCGGCTCATCACGTATTACCAGAATCTCATTGTTGGCGGTGTTGTAGGATTAAGCATTTTGAAAGCCATGAATGAGAAGCGTTAGATCAAAATAAAAAAACCACGAGATTTCACAAGATTAACACAAGAACTTGGGATTATCCTGGTAT
>CAZXYJ010000184.1:0-2308 GCA_964644925.1 uncultured Halobacteria archaeon
CGAGGACAATGCCCTTATCTCTTTAGCGAAGCAGGAAGCACGAATATTGCTCACCAGGGATAAAAATCTCGTGTTGGGTGCAAGGAAAAAGGGTGTGCAATGCGTTCAAATAAAAACCGATGATGTGATGGAACAGTTAAAGGAGTTGCTTCGGCATAATATCGCCTTAAACCTCGAACCCGTTCCGGTCAGGTGCAGCGAGTGCAATGCAAGGATAAGGAAAGTAGAGGGAGGGGAAGAGGAGATACTGAGAGAGAAAAGTTATGTGCCAACGAGCATGATAGGGAAGTGGGATTTCTGGGTTTGCGAACGTTGCGGCAGGATATACTGGGAAGGGAGTCATTGGAAGAATATGCGTGAGCGGTTGAGGCAGTTGAAATAAGGAGGCAGAAATTGTGAGACCGCCTCTAAAATCGGGGGCACCCGTTTGTGTGTGCAGGGCTTTAGGATACTTTAAGAATACTTACTATCTCGCTGCATATCTTTTCGATGACTTCCTTTTTTAAAATTCGTGCATTCTGATGAGGACACCAAATTAACCATAAATTATTATGATCTAATCGGATTATTTCTTTTTTACCTATCTTCTTGGTGACTTGAACTTTTGTGGGTGTTAATCCAAATTGTTTTCTTATAATCATTATCGGCAAGTTTCCTCCTGCCACAACGACTTTTGGCATCTCACTTTCAATCAATTCTTTCAAGTAATTTGATGTGCAAGTGTTGGCTATATCTTCAGCTCTTTTTCCCAATCCCCTCACCCCGTCCTCTGTAGGACAAAGGATTATTTCAGTAAAAAAGGATGTCGGACAGTACCCTTCCTTCTTGATTTTTTGCAATAATGGTTTATGAAACTTGGCGAAACTCGGATCGTCCATGTACTCTTTCCTTTTTGATTCTTCATAATAATCTCCAAAATCATTATACCTTATTTTTACGTTTATGTTTTTTCTCGGGTTTATTCCGATAAACATTATATCAATACTACTGTTAGTTGGATAGACTGGATACCGCCATCCAAGGCTTTGCAATTGGGCTGAACCTGAACGATCTCTTATTTCTGTGCAAAGTGGGTTCTCGGAGTTGATACACTTATCCCATAGTTTCTTCCACAACCGCTTTTCATTGTCCATCTTAATCCAAACCTTCCCACCCCGGGATAAAGAGGGTATCATTCCAAATCGAAAACAGCAATAGTTCCTCCAATTTCAAATAGGAAGGAGAATTTTAGACCTTTTGCATTTTTAGGAACTTCGAATGCAACACTACCTCTTTTCTTCATCCCGGGAAGAATATCGCCATCTTCCCAATTTCTATCCAAATAAGCAGTTCCTAAACTATAGTCATAAGAGTAACCTTCATCATCTGATACTTTAAATTGAAGTAGCGAACTTACAGTTGCTGTTTTATCTGATTGTAAATTTTCGATGGTTATATCCAAAATTAAGAATTGGTATCCACTCTTTGGTTCAAAATCAAAAGTTGATGTATATTCTTCCCCCATAATCGTTGTAGTTTGTTCATATGTTATTTTATCTAAAAAACTTTTACTATTAACTGTAATTGATAACCTACCATCTGAGGCTGTTTCTCCAACTTTAAATGTTTTAACCGTTGGTTCGGGTTGTGTAGTTGCTGGAGTTTGAGATGGAATTTCTTCACCACGTGGAGTTGAATCGATTTTTGAAGGTTGTTCGTATGTTCTATCACTTACACAGCCACTTATAAATACAATTCCTATAACCAGAATTACCATTAATCCCCGATTTATGATTTTTTGTTTTTCCATTTTATACAACCTCATGATTTTTTTATCATATAAAGGTATCTTTCATTGAAAAAAAGTTTCAAAACAAAATTCTTTCGAGCTTGGATATTTTTAGAAGCTGCTGTTTATTTTAACAGGATAATGCCATCTTCTCTTCTATTACGGGTACTCCTCTAAACTTTTTCTTTGATAAAGCTTTCTTTACACTTTTTCTTTTTACAAAAAAGAAAACCTGTGCTAAAAGAAAAATATCTAAGAATAGGTTTCTTTGATCAAACTTTCTTTTAAAAAGAAAGGTTGTAAGAAAGGTTTTATGAAAACTACTGAGCTATACCACATACAGGAAGAAATCGCATCAAAAGCGATAATAGAAGATAAAATAAGTCCGAAAGAACTAAAACTAATTGCAGGTGCAGACCAGGCTTTCTTTTACGAATCAAAAAACGATACTGAAAATAAAGACAAAGACGAAGCCAAAGACAGACAAGAGAAAATAATATCTGCGGTTGTAGTGCTCGAATACCCATCCATGAGACTTGT
>CAZXYJ010000185.1:0-2281 GCA_964644925.1 uncultured Halobacteria archaeon
GAAAAAGATGCCGGAATTGGGCGTGGGCTTCGCCACAAACGGATTTGCGAGCCAGAAGACTCTTCAACAGATTATAGACCTCTGTTCTTATGTTACGTTCGAGATAAAGGCGTTTAATGATGACACGCATCGAGCGATAACGGGAGCGCCGGTCGAGCCGGTCCTACGCAATGCCGAATACCTCATCAGAAAAGGTAAAGAGAAGATACGCGCATTCAGAACCATTGTGATACCGGGGATAAACGATACAGAAATAGAACAAATAGCACAGTTCCTCGCTTCTATTGATCCCTCGATACCATTACGCATCATTCCTTTCAGACCCAACTATATTTTATATTACCATCCTGGACCTACAAAGAGGAGAATGGACGAAATCGGACAGGCAGTCTCGAAAACAGGTCTTGAAAATGTCTGGTGGAGAGGATATTATCCAATGGATGTATCAAAGCAAGCAGTTGAGACGGCGGCAAGGGAGTTTAAAGGTGTCAAACAAGAAGGGGCAAGGCTTGCTTTCGCATATTCTAAGCTTGCTGGTTGCATCAAAGCCGACAGAAACTGTGGTGAATGCCCCATGAAGTTGAATTGCCCCGCAGGATTAAAAGAGCCGTGGTTGTTAGATATAGTGTAATTACTCAATATCTTGTGGGCAAAAATCCTAAATAAATCCAAATGACTAAAAAATATTTGCCCGCCGACCAGGAACGGGATTTCAACGTTCTAAAAAGGCAGATACTTGAAGATAAGGAATTTGATTGCAACCAATACCGGGATAATTATATAAAGAGAAGGTTTGCCATTCGAATGAGGGCGAACAACGTGGATTCATGCAAAGATTATGCGATGCTTCTGAAAAGAGAGCCCACAGAATACGATGAACTAATAGAAGCCCTCACAATAACTGTTTCCGAGTTCTTTCGCGACACTTCTGTTTTTGCGTATTTCCGAAAAACGGTTATACCTGCACTTATTCAGGACAAGCGGAGAAAGAACCAAAAAATAATAAGGATTTGGAGTGCGGGGTGCGCATCCGGTGAAGAAACGTATTCTATCGCAATATTGATGAGAGATTTTTTAGGTGCAAATCTTGGGAACTTCCTTATATTTGTCCATGGCACTGATATTGATGATGAGAGCCTGGAAAAGGCGAAGAGAGGTGAATATACTTTTGAAGAGGTTAAAAATGTTAGAAAGAATTTTTTGTCCCGATATTTCATTTTTGATCGGGAGAAATATAGGGTCAGTGATAAGATAAAAGGGATTGTGAAATTTGAAAAGCATGATTTGGTTTCTGATAAGCCGCTTGCGCATTTTGATGTGATTTTTTGTAGGAACGTGTCCATATATTTTTCAAGGAATATGCATGAAAAACTGTACATGGATTTCTATAATACATTGAATGATGATGGTTTTTTCGTCATGGGGAAGACAGAGATGCTATATGGTAATGCAAGGGGATTCTTTATTCCTGTGAATGCGAGGGAGAGAATATATCAGAAAAAGGTTGTGAAGTAAGATAGGGGATGCAGGATACAAGATTTATGATTTGTGACCTGACTCCTCAGCTTTGATGAAGTTGTGGATTTTTCGTCACAGTTCCTCATATCTTCGCATGAAGCTATCAAAAATATCATTATCATTGAGTGTTCCTGTCTCAGACAAAATTATAAGATGCTCTTTTGTTTCATCACATGACGCCAACGCGAATGTAAGAAATTTCCAAATCCTTATACGTTTGAAACGCCATACCTCCACATCTACCTCATGTATCCCGCATCCTATACCAACCCTCCTACATCCAGGATGAGCGCAACTGAACCATCGCCGAGTATTGTCGCCCCTGCAAATTCTTTCCTGCCTTTGAGCATTCCTTCTAACGGCTTGACTACCGTTTCCTGCTGACCAAGAAGTGCATCAACCATAATTCCAAATAATTTCTCGTTTCGTTCCACCACCACAACGGGACCAATCCTATCTTTATCTTTGTTTCCCGGGACGTCAAAAATGTTTTTCAGTCTCAGCAGTGGCAGAATCTGTTCCCGGTAGCTAAATATTTCTTTGCCTTCAACGGTTTTCAAATCCTCTTCACCCACCGCCACTATTTCCCTGACAGAATCTAATGGAATGGCATATATCTCTTCTTCCACGCCAACGAGTAATGATTGAATAATAGCGGTAGTCAAAGGCAGACGCAATTCAACGCTTGTGCCCCTGCCTTTTTCTGACGATATTCTGACGCTTCCTCCCAGTGATTTGATTTTTGATTTCACCACATCAAAAC
>CAZXYJ010000186.1:0-2256 GCA_964644925.1 uncultured Halobacteria archaeon
TTATATTTAAAATCCTGATTATCTGCGTTCATCTGCGTCCGATTATCAAAAATTTATTTTTTCTTGTGTTAATCTTGTGAAATCTCGTGGTTTTTTACATCTGCTATACAAATTATGATTGTGCAGATACAATCTCCTTTATCTTCTCTTCGCCTTCTTTTGGACCGCGCATGATTAACAAATCGCCTTTCTTTATCACCGCATCCCCTGCTGGATTATATACCCATTTACCGTCTTTTCTACGAATTGCCAGTATGAACATTCCTGTTCGAGTTTCTATATTCAACTCCTTCAGCGTCTTCCCGAATATATCCTCGTTTCTCGCATCCTGTTTCAATATCACCTCATCGGATTCTTTTATAGAAGCCGAGAAAACCGGGTGCAACTGAATATCGCGAAGCACCACGTCAGCAATCTCATACGCCGCGTCTGATATCATTTCAGAAGAAATAGCAACGTGCAGCAAGCCGCGGAGTTCATCAAAATTACTCCTGTTCGTTATCCCTCGCGCCGCCTCCATCACCAAAATCTCCAGCTCATCCTTCATCCTGTCCATAGACTCTTCCAAATCGCCTACTTCCTCCGCTATTTCTTTGCTGTCAAACATGACTGCGGAATAAGAAAGACCAACCGTCAACTCCGACATGTTTTTCATATCTGCGATGAGGTCAGCTATTTCTTCTGTTATCCTTTTCCTCTTTATGCCTTCCCCTCTTGCGACCTCCTCCTCTTTCTTCCCCTTATATTCCTCCCCCGTTGCGATTTTGCAGAAAATCGGGATTCCTTCGGTAGGACCAGAAGAGATAATCAAGTCGCCTTCCTTTAACCGCTCGTTTTCATCAGGCGAATATATCCATTTAACCCCTCTTTTTATTGCCAGTACACTCATTCCCGTCTCAGTCTCGAGCTTTAATTCCTTTAACGTCTTATCTCGTAACTCCGAGGGGGGCTTTATCCTCACGTTTATTACTGCCTCTTCAAAATCCTCACGGTCAAGATAATGGCTTATATCTACCGATTCTGCTATTTTTGCTATGTCTCCCGCAGCATTGGATATCTTCTCCGCCGCAGACGCCATTTGCAGTATCGCAGTGAATTCAATCGCATCTTCGGGGTTCCTCGCACCCAGCATTATCGCTATTCTCAGTTTATACAGCAGAGAATGCATCCGCTCCTCTAATTTAAATACCTCTTTCGCTATCTCGGGGTTGCTATACAGAACTGCCGAATAGGCGAGGTCTAACATCGAGCCAGAGATGTCCTTCATATCCACGAGTACATCTTTTACATTAAAAGCTTCTGTTTCCGTCATATCCTCCTCTCTAACCTTCTCTTCGCACGCATATGAATTTGCCGTATATAATAAACTATAAAGTTTCTTTGATAAAGATAACTTTCTTTTTGAATTGTAATTTAAAGATGGACTCTTACCCTTAACGAAATGATACTATCATACACGAGCGAACGCATAACGAGAAAGAAACTTGAGGAACTGAGAAGAAGAATAAAAGAGAAGGGGCCAATACTTGTTGCTTTCTCTGGTGGTGTTGACAGCGGTCTTCTGTTGTCGGTTGCTCATGAAGCGCAGGCTGAAAACGTCATGGCGGTAACGATAGATAGTGAACTGTTTCCGAAAAGGGAATTAGAACATGCGAAGGGATTTTTAAACCATGCAGGCATCACGTACAAGATAATACCGGCATATCCGCTGAGAAACGAAGATTTTGCCATGAATCCTTATAACAGGTGCTATTATTGTAAAAAGTTCTTTTTGCAGATACTGAAGGACGTTGCGGCTGAAGAGGGAATAACAACAATCGCCGAAGGCGTTACACTTTCCGATTTTGACGAATACCGTCCTGGCATTGCTGCATCTGAAGAGGAGGGGATATGGCACCCTATGGCTGAAGTGGGCATAAGGAAACCTGAGGTAAGGCAAATGGCGAAAGAGATGGGTTTACCTTTTTGGGATAAGCCCTCAAATTCTTGTTTGGCGACAAGGATAGAATATGGTGAGCGGATAACGGTAGATAAACTTGAGATGATAGCTGCGGCAGAGAATTTCTTAATGGATAACAACGGCTTCAGGCAAGTCCGGGTTAGATTACATCGCGGAGCAATAGCGAGGATAGAGGTAGATAAGCACGAACTAAAACAATTTTTCAATACCGAGACGCGTGATAACATCGTTAATGGACTGAAAAAACTCGGATTCAATTACGTCTCTATTGACCTCGAAGGGTACAGAAGTGGAAG
>CAZXYJ010000187.1:0-2243 GCA_964644925.1 uncultured Halobacteria archaeon
AAGGTAAGAAGGGCAGACAATATATAAGGTGGCTGGGCGAGGAATTGTATCGAGTTAAGTTTTGTGAGGATTAACCTATTCCCCCAATCCTTAGTTTTTTCTTTTAGCACAGGTTTTCTTTTTTTGAAAAAGAAAAAGTGTTTAAATATCGAAACTAAATTATATAATCATGTTCCGGAAAGAGTTCGTGGATAGAAGAGAGGAACTCGAATTTTTAGATAAGAAATACAAAGAAAAGGGGTTTGAGTTCGTCATCGTTTCCGGCAGGAGGAGGACAGGGAAGAGCAGATTACTAAAGGAATTTGTAAAGGATAAGGAGAATATATTCCTGCTCTGTGAGGAGAGAAGGTGGCAGTATAACTTATCAAAATTTAACAAAGCAGTAGGGGAATACTTTGGGATACCAAAACCAAATTTTAATAGCTTTTCTGACTGTTTTGATTTCATTGTGAAACAGGGCAGAGAAAGAGAAAGATTGATTGTTGTTATAGACGAATTCTCATATTTGATCAGGAGGAGCGCTATTATTGCGGAATTTCAGACTATTGTAGATGAAATTTTATCGGAAAAAGAGATAATGCTCGTTCTCTCCGGGTCTGCGGTAAACATGATGAAAAAGCGTGTTTTGGGATATAAATCGCCGTTGTATGGTAGAAGCACCGGGCAGATATTTCTACAACCTTTAAGATTCAGGGATTTGCGTGAGTGGTTTCCAAAGGTGAAGATAGAGGATTTGATCAAGATTTATGCTGTTTGTGATGGCACTCCCAAGTATTTGGAATTTTTTTCCGGCATTGATGTGGAAGAAGAAATAAAGGAAAATGTGTTTAATCCCGAAAGCTTTTTGTTTCGTGAGCCCAAATCGGTATTTGAGGAGGATTTAGAAGAGCCTGAGACATATTTTCAGATTCTTGAGGCAATTTCTTTGGGACATACGAAGGGCGTTGAGATAGCAAATCACTCCTTCTTAGAGTCAAGGAATGTCTATTCATATCTATCCATTCTGGAGAGTAAAGGGTTTGTAAAGAAGGAACATTCTGTGCCGGATATGAGAAGGGTAGGAGGGAGTTATAGAATGAAGGATAATTTCTTTGCGTTCTGGTTCAGATTTATTTCAAGGTACTTTTCTGAGCTCGAAACGTGGGAGATAGAAGGTGCGTGGTCGGATTTCAAGTGCGAATTCGATTCCCATCTGGGATTTACCTTTGAAAAGATAGCAATGGATTTCCTGATAGAGAAAAAACCATTCAGAGTTCACAGGATAGGAAGATGGTGGCACAGGGACAAGGAGATTGACCTGGTTGCATTAAATGAAGAGACAAAAGAGATAATATTTGTGGATGTGAAATGGGGCGACTTGAAATTAGGGGAAGCGAGGAAGATTATGGTGGATTTGAAAGAGAAATCAAGATTTGTAAATTGGGATAATGAAGAGAGGATAGAACATTTTGGGGTAATTGCAAAGAGAATAGAAGGAAAAGAAAAATTGATGGCGGAAGGATACCTCTGCTATGACCTTGACGATATTGAGGATATAATGAAAACTGAAGGAGAGGCGAGGTGAATAGAGATGACGGGGGATGTATTCAAAGCATTGAGCAGTAAAACGAGGATGGGAATGCTAAAACTTTTGATGCAGCGTGAATATCACGTGTCGGGCCTGGCAAAAGCACTGGACATATCGGTGCCCGTAGCAGCGAAGCACGTTAGACTTTTAGAAGCTGCGGAACTGGTAGAGCGAACGGATTTTGGTAAGACGCACGTGTTACGGATAAAACGAGAGAAACTGTATGAAGCTATGGAGACGTTCAGCGAGGAATATGAGATTGCAGTGGAAAAAGGAGCGACTATTTTGGACGCATTAAAGGAAGTTGCAGGCGTAGGAATAAAAAGAGTGGGCGATAAAGAGTTCATTGCATCAATAGACGACGAAGAGGGGTTCTATGTATATGAAGTGAATGGGAAATCACCGAATATGCCTATTAACGAATATAAGATGGAGAAAGGCGGGGAAATAGAAATAAAACGGTTAGTTCCTGTTCTTAAGAAAAAGGTGCGGGTAGAATTGAAATAAGGGTCGGTGTTTAGCTAACCACAGATTACACAGATTACCACGAGAATCTCGTGGTTTTTTATGGTATATAAAGTATAAACTTCCACCTACCTATTTAGGACGCAGATTTACACGGATTTACGCAGAAAACTATTTCCTCAAATTATCAAATGCCTTACGTTTAACTTCC
>CAZXYJ010000188.1:0-2188 GCA_964644925.1 uncultured Halobacteria archaeon
TTGACAGACCACTTGTGGACGTGGCACGAATTTCTCCACCACCCATTAACTATTTCGAATTAGGACATTACCAAAAATTCTTTTACTTCTCCAGAGTTAGCATCTATTATTACTGTTTTTCCACTTTCTTCATAAGGTTCACCAACTGATGAGACTGAAAGAGTATTTCGCACTGTCCAAACATAAGTTTTAAGACCATCATGCCAATGGAAATCCGTTTCCCACTCTTTTATCCCTTCTTCTAACCCAGCATCTCTTGCAATCTCAATAGCCTTCGCTTCATCTACTAAAAATTTACATTCATTAGGATTACTTGGAATACCCCTCTCTCTTACGATATTTCCATCAACATCAATACTAATTTCAATTGACACATTCACAAATTGCTTCTCTGGGATTTTGAAAGTGTATATCAAGCGATAACATGGTTTTTTTATTGCTCCATTTGGCGATTGATAGTCTATTGACAGCAGCTTTATGTAATTGTTAAAGTAATCATTACCTATCTTTGAAACTATTAATTCATCTCCTTTTTCTATCATTGTCTGTTCCATATTTGCTGGCTGTGCTATTATTATCGATACAAAAACTGACATTGTAATCAAACATGCGATTATGATCCTAATGATTTCCCTGCTTCTTTTTCTCATGAAGCATCGCCCCCTCTTTTTGTTAAATTGCCACTCAAAACTATTAAAACTGCAATTAAACACCATACCTTCATCTCCTTATCGCCTTTTTTCATCTTATCTTTGCCACTTTTAAGAAGGGAAAAGGCATATATAAAACTTTTGGTTTTTTACAATTTCCAACATCACCGCCACAATTATCGTTTCCACAGAAACTAACCAACCTAAAAACATATAACTAACAAACGTCAATGGTAAATCTATGACCCTGAAATTCGCACCTGTTTCGGAAAGCCAGATTACGAGAGCGATAGTAGGAGAATTTGCAAAAGAATTCGAGAACTATGTGGAGACCGACGTAATCATCGTGGGTGGAGGTCCCTCGGGATTGGTGGCGGGGAAAGAGCTGGCATCTGCGGGTGTAGAGGTATTGATTATAGAAAGAAACAATTATCTGGGTGGTGGGTTCTGGCTTGGCGGGTTCTTGATGAACAAGCTCACGGTCCGGTCACCAGCAGAAACGATTCTGGATGAACTCGGCGTGCCTTATAAGGAGTATAGCAGGGGATTATACGTTGCCGATGCATCTCACGCATGCTCGAAATTGATTGCCGCAACGTGCGACGCGGGAGCGAAAATATTAAACATGGTGGCGCTGGACGATGTGGTTCTGCATAATGAGAAGGTGAGCGGCGTGGTGGTAAACTGGAGTGCCGTTTCGGCTCTTCCGAAGGAAATAGCTTGTGTTGACCCCGTTTCTCTGGAATCAAAGCTCGTGATTGATGCAACGGGTCATGATGCCTCAGTAGTAAAGAAATTAGAGGAAAGAGGACTGCTCAAGATAAAAGGACAGGGTGCGATGTGGGTTGAACGGTCTGAAAATCTTGTGGTAGAGCATACTTCGGAATTTTATCCCGGACTGATAGTTACTGGGATGGCGGTTTCCGCTGCATACGGGCTTCCGAGAATGGGTCCCACTTTTGGCGCTATGCTGATGTCCGGGAAAAGAGCAGCGGAAGTTGCTATTGAGAAGCTCAGGGTATGAGATTATTTTATAACCACAAGATTTCACAGATTTTCACGAGAAACATTTTCTTAAAAAGAAAAACTTTACCAACCAACTTTTTTACCTTCGGTAAAAACCTTGACTAAAAATATTCCCATAGTTTTTCTTTTAGCACAGGTTTTCTTTTTATGAAAAAGAAAAAGTGTAATGAAGGCATTAGCATTGTTATCCGGCGGCTTGGATTCGATATTGGCAACTAAGCTCATTTTAGACCAGGGTATAGAAGTTGTCGCAGTGACGTTTATTTTGCCTGTTACCGCGGAGAAGAGGGATTATGCAGGTGAGGTGGCAAAGAAGTTCGGGATACCGCTTGTTCGGGTAGAATCAGGTGAGGAATACCTTGACATAGTAAGAAACCCTGAACATGGCTATGGCTCGGGGATGAACCCCTGTATAGATTGTCGTATTTATATGCTGCGAGAAGCGAAGCAGATTGCGAAAGAAGTGGGTGCCGATTTCATCTTCACCGGCGATGTTCTGGGTGAAAGACCCA
>CAZXYJ010000189.1:0-2188 GCA_964644925.1 uncultured Halobacteria archaeon
ACGAGAGCAGAAGTAAACTTGGGAAAGGGAATATAATTGCCGATGAATCCGAAACTAAACGAGAGCGAGAAAGGAAAACCGAAGAAGGTGCTTGTAACTGACCATATCTCGGAAGAGGGGATAAAAAAGCTGCGTGAGTTTGCAGAAGTTGACGTTGAGTTGGAATTAAGCAAGGAAGAACTGGTGAAGCATATCGTGGACTACGATGCCCTGGTCGTGAGAAGTGGCACGAAAGTAACAAAAGAGATTATAGAGGCTGGGGGCAAGGGTAAGCTAAAGGCGATAGGCAGAGCAGGTGTCGGTGTGGATAACATAGATGTGGAAACAGCGACGGAAAAGGGAATAATGGTCGTGAATGCGCCAGCGGCAAACACTATATCTGCGGCGGAACACACCATTGCAATGCTGCTCGGGCTTTCGAGGAAAATAGCCGCGGCGAACGTGTCGCTGAAATCGGGGGTATGGGAACGAAAAAAGCACATGGGTGTGGAAGTAAATGGGAAGGTATTGGGCATAATAGGTCTGGGGAGAGTGGGGAGTGAAGTAGTGAAAAAGGCAAAAGGACTTGGAATGCGGGTTGTCGCATACGACCCTTTTATATCACAGGATAGGGCAGGGGAGCTTGGAATTACGCTTTTGGGCTTTAAGGAGATTCTCTCTCTCGCTGATTTTATATCGCTGCATACGCCACTGACGAAGGAAACGCATCACATGGTGGGCGCGAAGGAGTTCGAGTTGATGAAAGACAGTGTTCGCGTGATAAATTGTGCTCGTGGAGGTCTAATAGATGAGCGTGCGCTAAAGGATGCGATAAAGAGCGGTAAAGTGGCAGGTGCCGCACTGGACGTCTTTGAAGAGGAGCCTCCATCATCAGGAGAAAGAGAGCTACTGGAACTGGAAGAAGTAGTGGTTACTCCTCATCTCGGTGCATCCACAGAGGAAGCCCAGAAGGCTGCGGCTATAAATATCGCAGAGGAAGTTATAAATGCGTTAATGAACAAACCCGTAAGGAACGCCATAAACATGATATACGTGGAAGAGGAGTTGATGGGTGCCATAAAGCCTTATTTGGTATTAGCCGATAAACTTGGACGACTCTCTGCACAGCTCATACCGAAATCAAGTAGAATTGAGCAATTTGAGGTTTCTTATGAGGGGGAAATAGGAGCTGGAGGAGCAGGAACAGGCATAGCGGAAAACACGAGATTGATAACCGTAGCAATACTAAAGAGCTTCTTATCCTGGTTCATTGATGGTGTGAATTACGTGAATGCCGAAACGATAGCGAAGAAATTCGGGATAAAGGTTACAGAAAGCAAAACCGAGAGCATTGAAAATTTCTCCTCGTTGATTAGCATTACGACGACCACGCAGAGCGAAAAGAAAAGAACCGTTGCTGGCACGCTATTTGGAAAAGACGACTTAAGAATAGTGAGGCTCAATGGATTCAGGGTAGATGCTTCGCCTTCGGGCTATATGCTTATATGCTCCTTTTCGGATAAGCCGGGGGTGATAGGCCCTGTGTGTACGATTTTGGGTGACAGGGAAATAAACATCGCGGGGATGCAGGTAGGAAGGGAGAAAGCAGGAGGAGAAGCAGTTATGGTGCTTAACGTAGATAGCAGCGTTGGTGAAGATACAATGGAAGAGATAAAAAAGGTGGAGAACATATTTGATGTGAAACTCGTGAGGCTATGATAACACTTTTTCTTTTTTAGAAAAAAAGAAAACTGGTGCTAAAAGAAAAAAGAATAATATTAAATCAGTGTCTTAAATAGAAGGAGGTTGTACAGGTTATATAATACAATGAAAAAGAAAAAACCCGATTTTGCACGGTACGGATGGCGGAAAAAGAAGAAATTGAGTAAGAGCTGGAGAAGACCTCGTGGTATTGATAACAAGATGAGAGAGCATATAGCGGCGAAAGGTGCGATGGTGAACTCCGGATACAGGAAGAAGAAAGAAGAGCGAGGACTGCATCCTTCTGGAGTGCGAGAAGTGCCGGTTTTTAATGTGAATGACCTTGCTAAGGCAGTGGCGGCAGTATCGGTACCAACGCCAGTACCCGTAGCAGCGCGGATAGCATCAGGAGTGGGGAGGCGAAAAAGGGAACAAATAGAAGAAGAAGCCGCAGCGCGTGGTATAAAGGTGCTTAATCCTAAATTAAAAACATAAACCACGAGATTTT
>CAZXYJ010000190.1:0-2169 GCA_964644925.1 uncultured Halobacteria archaeon
CCGTGTTGATTCTTATCATCTGTGTTAATCTGTGTAATCTGTGGTTAATAATTTTGCATTTTTCATTTAATCCTTTTTACCTTTCTCCTGCTCCTGCTGCCACCGCAAGAAATTGCAGTAAGGGCACCCAAAATCCCACGGTCGTCTATTTCCTTTTTTTATTATTTTTAATTTTAACATGGTCGGATGTTCATCGCATTTATCTGCCGTCACGACCACGCGCCCGGTTTTTGGTAGTGGTAAAGAGAAGTTACACGCAGGGAAGTTGCTGCAGCCTATGAATCGCTTCCCTCGCTTTGATTTTAACAATAAAAGCTCAGAACCACATTCCGGGCACGCTCCCACGACTTTATCACCCCGTATGCCTTCTCTAAGCGATTTCGATATCTCTTCATGATGCTCCATCATTTCCTCGAACACCGCTCTCAGCATCTTCCTCGAATCGTCCGCAACATCCTTCTTCTTACGTTTGCCCTCGCTTATCTCGTCCATCTCTTGCTCCAGCGTTTTCGTCATCTCCGGCTTCGTTATCAGTGCAGCGTATTTCCCCAGCGAATCAATAAGTGCGAATGCCTTTTCAGTCGGTTTAGCCGGGTTGCCCTGCACGTATCCACGATCGTACAACTTCCCGATTATCTCATGTCTTGTACTCTTCGTGCCAAGTCCCAAATCGTCCATCTTTTTTATCAGTCCCGCCTGCGAAATCCTCTTCGGCGGTTTTGTTTCCTTCTCTACAACGTCCACCTGCATAATTTCCACTTTGTCGCCTTCTTTTAGTTTCGGTATTATCAACTCTTCGTGCTTCAGATATGGATAAACCGCGAGGAACCCCGGCTCCTTTAGTTCTTTCCCCTTTGCTTCTAATATCTCCCCTCCTGCCTCTATCTTCATTTCGGTGTCTTCCCATTTCGCAGCGTCGGAAAGCGTAGCCAAAAATCGCCGTACCACGAGTTCATATATCTTCCACTCGTCCTTCCCGAGCTTTTCTTTTGCTGCTTTTCCGACGGGATGTATGGGCGGATGGTCGGTGGTTTTTTTCTTACCCGCAGTTGGCTTTAATCGTTTCTTCTTGCTTATCGCGAGAGCTTGCACACCGAATTCTTCAGTCCCGACAAACATCTTCACCAGCGCCTTCAAATCCAGCGTATCGGGATATGTGGTGTTGTCCGTGCGATGATACGATATGAGCCCTTGCAGGTATAAACTCTCCGCGATATACATCGTTCGTTTTGGCGTATATCCGATAGAAGACGCAGCGCGTAAAAAAGCGGTAGTATCAAACGGCGTGGGTGCCTTCTCAGTCCGCAACTTCGTCTTTACGGTGCGAACGCAGCCCCCCTCTGCCGCAGCGATTCGCGATTTTAGCCCTTCTACTTCTTCCTTTTCATCAAATTTATGCTTTTTGTGTGTCGCATCGAAAATACCCTCTGGCGATTTTAATTTCGCATGCAGTTCCCAGAACTTACGGGACACAAACTTCTTTATCTCTTTTTCCTTCTCTACCAGCAGTGCGAGCGTAGGCGATTGCACACGACCAACCGAAAAGAACTCGTCACCTAACCGCTTTGCAGATAAAGAAACGAATCGGGTCAGCGATGCACCCCATATCAAGTCTATTATCTGTCTCGCTTCGGCAGATGCGGCAAGGTTATAATCCACCCCACTTCTTGCGGCAAAGCTTTCTTTTATGTCGGGCTCGGTTATCGCACTATACCGCATCCGGTCTATCTTCACGTCAGGATTTGTCTTTTTGATAATGTGTAGTGCTTCAACGCCGATTAACTCGCCTTCTCGGTCGTAATCAGTTGCAACGGTTATAAAATCCGCATCTTTTGCTATCTTTTTCAGCGCGTTGACGATAGTCTTTTTTAATGCAGCCGCTACTATTTTGGCATCAATCAGCTCGGAAGGATTTATACTGCTCCAATTGCTATATGCCGCGGGGAAATCCAGCCGAATTACATGCCCGCTCAGACCCATAACGGTTTTACCGTCGAACTCAAACGCCTCGATACTCCCTATCTTTTTGGGTTTACCCTTACCATTGGATAAGATAGAGGCGATTCTTCTCGCCGTTGTCCCCTTCTCGGTGATTATGTAGTGCATCGTGTTTTTATTTATTTATAGCTGTAGCTTGAAGGATAGTAAAACCCTTCTTTAAAAAGAAAG
>CAZXYJ010000191.1:0-2166 GCA_964644925.1 uncultured Halobacteria archaeon
GAGAATGTTCCACAGTTTCTGCATGAATTTACTCGCTGCTACTATGTCCTTCCATCGGAATTGCACGTCTGAGCCCACGGCACCGCCAATTGCCGCCCACTGCCGGAATACGTCTGCACCGTGTTTTTCAATTACCTCGTTCGGTGAAACGGTATTACTCCGGGATTTACTCATTTTATACCCGTCTTCCCCTAATACCATCCCGTTTATCAGGATGGTGCGCCAGGGTATTTTTCCGGTAAGGGCGACAGCGCGGAGGATGGAGTAAAAAGCCCACGTTCTTATGATGTCGTGCCCTTGTGGTCGCAGTTCAACGGGTTCATACGGGATTCCTGCTGAGTCGTTAAGGTCGTAGCCCGCAGCCCAGAGCGCAGTCAGCGAGGAATCCATCCAGGTGTCTAACACGTCTTTCTCGCCTTCAAATTCCGTTCCACCGCAATTAATACAGGGCGAATTCGGGCTTGTTGTCAACGGGTCCACCGGTATTTCATCTTCAGCGACTACCTTCACGGCACCGCATTTTTTGCAGTACCAAATCGGGATAGGCACACTGAAAATCCGCTGGCGCGATATGCACCAGTCCCAGTCCATAGATTCAACCCAATTTTCCAGTCGAATGCGGAAATGCTCGGGATACCAGTTTATTTCCCTTGATGCGTTTAATATCTCTTCCTTCTGCACACGCACAAACCATTGCTTTGCGGAAATAATCTCTATAGGCGTTTTACATCTCCAGCACACGCCTACACTTTGTTTTAGGCTCTCCTGCCTCTTGAGCAGTCCGTTAGCATTCAAATCATCTATCATCTTACGTTTGCATTCATCCACGGTTAGCCCCTCGTAACCGCTCGCAACGTCTGTCATTCGCCCTCGCTCGTCTATTGATGCTTTTAGTGGTAAATTATGCAGTTTCCACCATTTCACGTCCTGCCGGTCTCCAAACGTGCATATCATTACTACGCCAGTACCAAATGCGGGGTCAACGCTTTCGTCGGCATATACGTTCACGCAATGGTCGAATATCGGTACTCGCAGCTCTTTACCCACGATGGTCTTGTAGCGGTCGTCATCAGGATGCACCGCCACGGCAACGCAACTCGCCAGCAGTTCTGGTCTCGTGGTAGCGATTTCCACATATTCCCCCTCTTTTTCACCATCAACCTTCCGGAACAGAATATAATTCAAATAGGCGTTTCTATCTTCATATTCTACCTCTGCAAATGAGATTGCGGTTTCGCATCGGGGGCACCAGTTCACAGGATGCTCTGCCTGGTATATCAGCCCGTCACGATACATTTTCGCGAATGAAAGTTGCGTATACCGTTTATACCGCTCGTCCATCGTAACATACTCTTTACTCCAGTCTATGGACATGCCAAGCCGCTTCATCATGTCCTTCATCTGCCCTATGTTTTTCACGGTGAGCTGCCGGCAAAGCTCTCTGAACTCATGCTTGCTTATCTGATGCCGGGATATGCCATGTATCTCTTCTACCTTCACTTCTGTCGGCAGTCCATGGCAGTCCCACCCCTGAGGGAACATCACGTTGTAACCTCGCATTCGCTTGTAACGTGCGATAAAATCAATGTAGCACCAGTTTAATGCATTACCTACGTGGAAATCCCCGGTAGGGTACGGTGGAGGCGTATCTATAACATAAGGCGGCTTGTCCGAAGACGCCTCGAAATAGTATATCGAACCGTTCACTTTCTCCTGCCACTTCTTTTCTATTATCTCCGGGTTGTATGTCTTTTCCATTTTCATACGCTCTTTGATTTTCTTTTATTTTTATTAAATTACTTTATTTGCTTTTAATTAAATATCCTATTATATTTTTAAGAGCTAAAATTATTAGGAGCAGATTAAAATGCCAAAAGCCACGAATTTAATTGAAGCATACAACAACTTCGTTGTGGAACCACTCAAGACGGTGGAGGAGTTCCGAGATTTTTATGTCGAGAGACCAAAGGGCGCACCATCTCCGATAGAAGAACTGAAAGACAGGATAGAGAACGCGGAAAATGCTAAAAAATACCTTTTCCTTGGCTTCCGAGGATGCGGAAAGAGCACGGAACTGAATAGGCTATCCAGAGCGCTTGATGAGAACAGATTTCTCATCGTGAGTTATTCAATTCGTGAATTGGATGTAAGCGATTTCGATTTCCG
>CAZXYJ010000192.1:0-2110 GCA_964644925.1 uncultured Halobacteria archaeon
TCAACCCTCTCTCTCTTTTTTTCTTCAGAATAACAAATATAAGACGCAAGTTCTTCTTTTGAATAACTCAAAATTGGTTTCCTAAATAAAGTCATATTCTTAGCCTTGTCCTTAAATCCTTCCATTGCAAATGGTTTCATTTCTTTACCTCCCCTGTTTTTTTAATCATCTCATCAATCATTTTACCCAATTCTTCTTCAGTCGTTTTTACCGCCTGCTCTGTTACAGTACCAGCCTCGAGGATCGGAACATAAGTGTTTAGAATATAATGCTCCTCAGCATGTGGCATATCCTCCGTACTTAGCCCTAACTCTCCTGCAATATAACCCGGCGTTATAACAGCCATCCCGAACAACTCTTTCCACCGCTTCACAAGCGCATCCATGTCTCGGGTATCGATCTCTTTAAACTTTACAACACAGGTCTCTATTTGTAAACCATCCTTTACAATATCGTTGTTTAGAATATCACTCACCATCTTTTGCAGTGTTCGGATAACGGATTGGTTGTATATCTTTGTTGACTCCGGTGCCGTAGAACCCCCGAGCTTGCCTGTCTCTGCAATTCCTATCCTGTACGGCGGCATCTTATATGCAGCAAGCACCTCATCACGTAGGCTCTTAAAATATATGCCGAATGATCCCTCCTTCATGTCTGTTACAAGCGGTTCCCATTTCAATTCGCCCATCTCTGGTATCTCAATTACTAGGGTTTTATGTGCATTATCAGAGCCCCTGATCTCAGTGTCTATGAAGTCCCGGATATGCTTTGGCGACCCTTCTTCCCATTCCCCTGTCAAGGTGACAAGCGCAGCTGGTACACCATAGTTATCAAAGAAAGAAAGGTTAAAGTCCCGCACTCCGATTAATCCCCGCACAGCACCAATCGCACTCAGTATGTTTGGCCTGCCATAGTAGTCGCTCTGTGGATAATACTCACGCCGATAGATCAGCTCATGTGCTACATTCTCGGACTTCGTATCTGACTTTAGCTCCTTTCCATCTATATCACTTATATTGCCCTCTACTCCAAACGCTTTAAACCATCGTTTCTTATCACCCCTGATCTGACAATATCTTCGCTTCATCACATCGCTTTTCTCTTTCGAGTCATCAGAGATACGGATCGTATGTGCTGGAATATCGAAGATGCCGTTTATCTTATCGTCTTTACCACGTGAGGCCTCTATACCAAGCCAGCCGATTGCCTCATAATCTATCACCGCCTGTTTCAGTACTTCTTCAACGCTCTCATTCTCAGTATTCGTCTCGTTCATGAACTCTTGGAGTGCTTTCTTTTCCGCCTCGTTTTCTTTCCCCTCTTCCCTCGGCACTATATCGTATCCACTGCCTACGGTGTCGATCGCTATCTGACGCACACAGGCGTCAAAATAACTACAATTATCCATCAACTCAAGCAATCCGGCAGCATTAAATGGCAACGGTACTAGAGCGTTTTCTATATACCAGTTATCAGATTCAACTATCCGCTTGCTCTTACCGTCCTTGTCTTTCTTCAGTTCGTGATCTTTCAAGACTCCTAGCGGTATGAGGCCCCCCCTATCGGTTGATATAAAGCTCAGTTTATGGACTTTGCCTTTTTTTATTTTATTTACTACTAGTTTTTTGGATTTCATTCGCTTTTTAGCCATTTCTCACCGTCCCATATTTTAAGTCCCTGTCTTATCCATCAGCCTCCCCCCTTTGCTATTATGCCAATTATTTTGGTAGTACACAATCCCAAAAGCAGCCACTTTGCTGCACTTGGATATTGGAACCCCAGAAAGACAAGTGCTGCTAAAACCATAAATGCTAGTACACTGCTCGCTTTCTGTTCTGTTTCTTTACTCATTCTTTCCTCTCCCTCGGATCTTCAAACGTATCCGTTCCACCCCGAACCACGTATCCACAGTCAACACACACCCAATTCCAGGGATACTGCACGGGTTTAGATAATAGGGTTTCTTCAGTATATTGTTTACCAACCATTTGTTTTCTACATTTAGGACATTTCATTCTCTACTTCCTCATCAGCCGCCCCCTCTTCAAAATACTCTTTTATAATCTCCTTAATTTGGTCACAGGCCCGTATCTTCCTTTTCCATATTTCT
>CAZXYJ010000193.1:0-2106 GCA_964644925.1 uncultured Halobacteria archaeon
CCAACAAAGATATGTTTTAAACAAACTGCAGCGATATTATGAAGAGATTGACAATTCTGAAACGAAATCAGATATTGAGAGATTGAAAGAAGTTTTTGGTTTTCCCTTGTCCAATATTATATTGCAGCATTTGGGGAAATTGAGGCGAGGTGGGATTGAGGGTAAGGCTTTGTTTGACCGATTGAAGGAAATCTATTTCCAATATGGGTTGCATCGAGTAAAAGAACAAGAAGAGAAGGAACTATCGCCTTATGATATTCCTAAGATTATATGCAGTATGGCTATGGTAAAAACGGCTTATAAAGTAGGAAAACGGAGTGCATAGCCTTACCCAAGATTACTATTTCTTTTTTTTTCAAAATTACAATGGAATCATGGAAGAATGGGATGAAAAATGAAAGATCCTGTATCTGGGAAAGAATACCCTGAAGAGCTCATAAAAACAGCAGCGAAGATAAACGGTATCAGTTATAATGCCTTAACCGAGCAGATAAAAAATGGCAGGGTGGTTCTGCTCGAAGACGGCAAGATACTCAAGCGAGGGTATACAACGGGCACCTGTGCCACGGTGGCGTCAAAGGCTGCTGCTCTTCTGTTCGCGGGAAAAGAAGTGAAGAAGGTTGAGATTACAACTCCTGTTGGCGTAAAAGTCGAGATGAACATAGCGAGTTCGGATAAAGCCAATTGTACCGCCTGTGCTCGAGTAGATTCCGGCGATTACAAAGGCGACACGTTCAATGGAATGCTGATCTGTGCAAAGGCGAGGCGTTTTCCCGTTTTCTTCATAAGAGCAGGGAAGGGCATAGGAATAATAAAAAAACCCGGTCTTGGTAAAGTTGGTGCGCCAGACATATACCCGCACATTTTAACGAACATAGAAGCGAACGTGAGGGAAGTGCTGTCAGGGGGTGTAGAAATAGAGATTTTCGTGCCCGAAGGCAAGGAGATAGCGAAAAACACCGTTCTTCCAGCCTTGGGCATAGAGGGTGGAATACCCATTTTCGGTGCTACGGGATTCATTGAACCTTATACCGATGGCGGTTATAAGCACGTTATAGATTTCCTCGTAAGTGATATAAAGGACGTTATCGGGGTAAGCACAGGTGCTATAAGTAAGAGATTCGCCATCGAAAAACTCGATTTCCCGGAGAATAGAATCGTCATTGCCGGTAATTTCGTGCTCTATGCAATGGAGCACTCAAAAGCAGAGAAGAAGGTGATATTCACGATGCCTGCGAAAATTTGCGATATGTTGGAGATTGATGCACATGAACATTTCGATTTTGAATTCAGTAGTGTTGGCGAGCTCGTTGAACGATTGAAGAAGACCGACTATGAACGCCTGAAAACGTTCTTCGGTACTCTTGCAGAAGAGTTATCACGAAAAACTGATGCTGACGTTTATGTGTTCGATAACAGTGGAGATATAATGGGGTGTTTTCTAAAAATACAAAATAAAAAAAATTGATAATCGGACGCAGATGAAAGCGAGTTCTCAGCGATTTGGGAGAATAAGGAGGAGTTTAAAAATGCAGTAATTCCGGACTTCGATGAAAAAATATTGAAATATCATGAACGAGGAGAATATGCCGTTGGTGCAGATGTAAAAATTGATGAAGCGAAAAAAGCAACTGTTTTAAAATGTGATGTTCATGGTGCAATAACGAAAAGCGATGACAGTTACCGAGCAACTTTTCTTTGGCTTTTGAGTCCTCTTGGCTTGAGCTTCATCAATAACAAATTTGAGGAGTCCAAAGAAGGACTTTCGTGGGATGGGGAAGTTGATGGCATTCCCACCAATATTATCGTTAAATTACCACCACAAGAATCCGTATACGCAGCATGGGAACGACTACCCAGTCCCGGTCACTGTCATGGGCATGTCTGGTGGACTATGCCAGTCCCTTTACCTTCGCCAAGTCCAACACCTACACCACCGGGGTTCGAGGCGATTTTTGCTATTACTGGCATATTAGCGGTGGTATATCTTTTGAGAAAGAGGGAATGAAACAGATACCCAACCAACGGCTCCGTGGATGTCCCGGCACTTTAGTGCGTGGGTGGCGTTTTTAGGCGCAAGCCCGCGTAGCCATCGCAGTACACCAC
>CAZXYJ010000194.1:0-2088 GCA_964644925.1 uncultured Halobacteria archaeon
GCAAATGCTGTTCCGGGTGTGTCCCCGGCGTAATGTCACAGCTCAGCACAATTCGTTTGCCTGCAGCTACCACTATTTTGAGACGTGCCGAAGCGGGATGGTTCTTCGGCAGTACAATCAGCGGCGAATTGACTTCTCTAATCATGTACAGCACACACCTTAATCCGTTCTCTATTCGTTCGTCAGTGCCAAAGCCGGAAGCTACAAGCAGTTCTTCAGGACCCACAGCCAAAACAAACTCGCCTTCCGGAGCATCAACGAAAAATTGCCGTTGAGCGCCTGCTTTGACCACCGCTAACGTACCGCTATCTCCATGCACCAGCAGCATCTCATTACTGCTCAGGGGTATCTTATCATGCCGGGTCATGTCAGGCAAATTCAGGTTTTTACGCTTTCACTACGTCTTCCGACTGGCACGAAGGGCAGAGCACTTTATCGCCTATCGCATCAAACTTGTTCCCACAATTATTGCACTTGTATCTCTCTAATTCTATCTTCTCAATCTCCAGGTCGAAATCCGCACCACCAACACTACACATTGTAACTTATTGCCTCCTTTAATTTAATCTTTTGTTGTTGTATATAAAGTATAGCTTCCTTCTATTTAAGACACAGATTTACACGGATTTATTTAAGTTTAACATTGCTGATTTTAACCACAGATTACACAGATTACACAAATTTTGCACTTTACAGTTTGTTTTATCTGTGTTAATCTGCGTTAATCTGTGTCTATAATTTCTTGAACCGTCCTAATTCACACCAGCGGATCAAGATACTCCCGGTATTCCTCAACCTCCACCGGTCTCCCAGACCAGTATTTTTTTACTTCCCCCCCGTGGATGACTGCGGTAAGAGGAAGTAGCTTCTCGCCTTCTCCCTGATGTATAACATGATAAAGAGCACCTTCGGGTGAACCATCGTAAATCGCATAAAAAACCAGCCTGTCGCCATACAATCGCTGCAGCTCCTCTATATTTGGCTGGTCGCGCTCGCAAATCATGCATACAACATCACTGCAGGGGTCTCGTCTTATGTTCAACACGACAGGGCGTTTGAATTCCTGTATCTCTGAAACTGCCTGTTCTACACCCCTGTATCTTTCCCGGATGTACCGCTCTATCTCGTCTTCATACCCCTCAACTACCTGCTCTATGCTCATTGAATGTTTTGCTGCGAACGCTTGCACTACTTTCTGCTTGAATGCTTGCTGGTGCTGAGATACGAGTGCTTTAAGGTGCATATTTTTATTTTGTTTAGCTCCTCTTATTAACCACAAGATTACACATAAGCCCTTTCCGGGCTTGCGGGGATATGGGGCAGAGCCCCATAATTTTCACGAGAAGATGTGAAGATGCAAGAACTCAGAAGTCTGTTTTTTCTATTTCCGGTCTTGGGTTAATCTTGTGTAATCTGTGGTTCTATACAAATACTATTTTTATAGTCTCTCTTAAATTTAAATTTATGTTATGAACGAAATCGAAATGATTGCAGAGCAGGATTTTTCCATTGATGCACTCGTGAGGAAGATGAAAAAGCCCGAGCCGGGCTTGGGCTGTATCGTTTCGTTCCTCGGTGTAGTGAGAGCCGATGAAGGTCTAAAAGGGATGGAAATAGAAATTAAAGACGAAATGAAGGCAGAGAAAGAGCTTGAACGCTTGAAACGAGAAGCCTTAGAAAAGTTTGATGTTGAAGCTGTGGAAATCATACATCGAAAAGGCTCTTTGGAAGCAGGTGATAATATCGTTGCTATTCTGGTGGGTGCGAAGCATAGAAAGGAAGCATTCCGGGCTTGTGAATATTTGATAGACGTGTTGAGGGTAAGGGAAGCTATAAACATGAGGGAGCGTAGAAACCACGAGATTTTATAAAAGCAAATGAAAATAGCATGGTGCATTACGGGGGCAGGGCATTTTCTGGAAGAAAGCTACGAGGTCTTCAGAGCGATAAAAAGAGGTGTCAGACCGGGTCCCTCAAACCTCAAGATATCCATCTTCATCTCCAACGCAGGCGTGGAAGTGCTGCGAATGTATGGCATTTTCGATAAGTTAAAGGAGATATCAAGCGGAGATTACATGGAGGAGATAT
>CAZXYJ010000195.1:0-2087 GCA_964644925.1 uncultured Halobacteria archaeon
AGGTGCAGGCGTAGGTGGTGGCGAAGGCGAAAGCATAGTACAAAAGGCGCGGATGGCAAACGGCGCTGCGGTTAAATTGGCTAATGCCACAACGGATGAGAAGAACCGGGCACTGCACAGGATCGCGGATTTGGTGGACACGAACAGGGGGCGAATACTTGCGGCTAATGATAAGGACGTTGAAGTTGCGTCGGGGTTAACAGAGGCAGGGGAAATGTCCGCATCACTACTCAAAAGGTTGAAATTAGACGGCGCTAAAATAGACGAGATAATAAAAAGTGTGCGGGACGTAGCGAAATTGGATGACCCGGTTGGCAAAACCATGTCGGCGATCGAACTGGATACGGGGCTGGAGCTTTTTCAGTTTTCCTGCCCTATCGGTGTTATCGGTGCGATATTCGAATCACGACCGGACGTTCTGGTTCAGATTTCATCGCTGTGTTTGAAAACCGGCAATGCCGTAATGCTAAAAGGCGGCTCAGAAGCACAGAATTCGAACGAGGTGCTATTTGACGTGGTTTCGGAAGCCGCATCCGCGATAGAGGGAATACCCGATGGCTGGATTCAACTGCTGGAAACGCGAGAAGAAGTAAATGAAATGTTGAAACTGAATGAATACATAGACCTTTTGGTGCCGCGTGGCAGCGAACAATTTGTGAAGTATATCCAAAATAACACTAATATAATGGTCTTAGGGCATTCGGAGGGTGTGTGTCACGTTTATGTTGACCGTGATGCGGACCTGAGTATGGCAGAAGACGTATGCTACGATGCAAAGGTTCAGTACCCTGCGGTATGCAATGCTGCCGAGACGCTGCTTGTTGATTCGCCGGTTGCTGCTGCTTTTTTACCTACGATGATAGACAGGTATCAGCAGGCAGGGGTTGAGGTCCGGGGCTGTTCAAAAACGGTGGAACTTTTAGCGAGCGGTGAACACAACGACAAACAGAGACATAAAATAAAGCAAGCAAAGCAAGCATCAGAAGCGGACTGGCGTACCGAGTATAACGATTTAATCATTTCAATCAAAGTAGTTGATGGTGTGGATGAGGCAATTGAGCACATCAATCGCTACGGTTCGGGACATACGGATGCGATTGTTACCGCGAATGAAGAAACAGCGTTAAAATTTATGCGATTTGTGGATTCATCTTCGGTAATGCATAATGCGTCAACACGGTTCAGTGACGGATTCAGGTATGGCAAAGGTGCTGAGGTCGGCATAAGCACGAATAAAGTGCATGCACGGGGTCCCGTTGGATTAGAAGGGCTGGTTATTTACAAGTATCTAATTGCCGGTAAGGGGCATGTAGTGGCTCCGTATGTCGGTTCTCATGCGAAAGCATTTACGCATAAACCACTGTCAAAACAGTTTTCCCTTTAATTTATAGTCATTCCGAAAATTATTAACCACAAGATTACACAACACTTTTTCTTTTTTACAAAAAGAAAACCTGTGCTAAAAGAAAAACAAATATGTTCTTTTGGTAAAGCTTTTCTTTCTAAGAAAAGGTTTCTTGTGAACTCTCGTGGTTTATTAATTGCATTTTGTTATGGGAATAACTATAAATAGGGTTATGGTTTACATGCTATATACCTGAAAAATAGGGGGATATAAATGAGAGCGAGAACAAGAAAAAACACGAGATTCGTTATAACTCTTTTTAGCGCCGTTTTATTACTGCTGCTGCTTGTGATGGCTTCAGCTTCGGCTGCTGAGGGTCCTGCCGTTATGATTACCGATTACACAGTGGAGCCTGGGGTCTTGATGCCCGGCGACACGGGCACTATTACCATCACGATAGAAAATATGGACATCCTGTCCTCAGAGACCGAAATTAAGACCTCTCAAGACCTCCTTACTACAACTACAACGGTAGCAACGGTAAGTGCAGAAATAGACAGCATACGGCTGAGCAGCACAACCAGAGACATAGAATGGCGGAGTGAAGGTTACAAACGCACCGAATACTACAATGTGGGCACCTTAGGACCTGGCGAAAGCATGAAAATCGTTATACCGATAAAAGCCGCTGCCTATGCCCATGACGGCACTTATTTCCCTGAAGTGTACATAGAAGTGGACA
>CAZXYJ010000196.1:0-2071 GCA_964644925.1 uncultured Halobacteria archaeon
GCGAGCATCACCTGCGTAACCGGATACAACTCGCCTTTTTTAATGCCAAAAGAATTCTGTGCAACGACGGAGAAATCGCCGGATGCGCGTGAAGCCGTATGCGCACCTATCACGTCATTTACAAACAATCCTTCACGTATCTCGCCGAACATCTCTTCCTTAGAAGCGGTGCTTCCTGCGTTTATAATAAAATTCGTTGCTCCCGGGGTTGGCAAATTACTAAAACCTCTTATCGCGTTACCTGTGCTTTTCACACTGTCTTTACCAGCGGTGTACGAATCATAGAGGAAATTATTCAGCACGCCATTTTCTACCAACTTCGTAGGTTGTGCAGGAACGCCTTCACCATCCATTCTTCTGCTATTTACACCACCTTGCATCGTGCCATCGTCCACAATGGTAAGAATTTCAGAAGCTATTTCCTGCCCTTTTTTACCGTGATACGGCGATTGTTTCCGCTGCACGTTCTCCGCACTCAGTTGCGGAATCAATGTATAAGCCAGAAGGTTTTGTACTGCGCGTGGCGAGAAAACAACAGGAAGCTCCTTCGTTTTTAGTTTCTTAGCACCAAAACAATCCACAGCCATTTTCACCGCTTCCCTGCCTATCCATTCAAAATCTATGCCCGTGAGCATCCGGCTTACCTTGCCCTCATATCCTGAAATCTCCTCTCCGTCTCCGCTACCGCCTGCTTCACTTGCCACAACCATCAGCCCCGCGGAGACATACGTGCCTGAATCACTCGTTTCAATACCTTCAGAATTTAAGATATATGTCTCATCGCGAGCCGCGGCGAAACTGCCTTCTGTTGGCGTGCACATCACGCTTTTGCTCAATTTATACTCTTTCGCGCCATTCAGCATCCGTTTGCAGTATTGTATCGCATCCTCGCTGCCACACTCAAGCAGTTCAGTTATGCGCGGGTCAAAACTTTTTTCCGGTTTCGTGTAGCCCTGCTTTGACGTTTCTGCCCCTGGTAAGCCGAGAAAATGCGTGTCTTGCTCGGATACCTTCGCCTGTTTTATTGCATGCTCCACGCATTCTTCTATTCTCGCGTCTTCCAAAGCGGTAGTGTATGAAAACCCGATTTTTTTTCTTCTTACTACTCGTACTCCAATACCGGTGCTTTTAACGTGCTTCACCTTTTTTACTTCCTCTCGCTCAAGGTCAACGCTAAAAACATCGCCGCACTCTCCATAAATCTCCGCCTGGTCGCAGCTTTCCAACGCCTTTTTCAGCATTTTATGCATGATGTCGAGCATTTTCTTTTTCTGTCCTATCTCTGCATATTTAAAAGCTACAAGAACTAATTAAATTTAAAACAGTTTTTCTCGTGAAGATCCGTGTAATCTGTGTAATCTGTGGTTAAAAAGTCTCAAAACAAGATGTTAAAAATAAAAGAAGGCGAACTCGTGCATCTGATAGGCAAAAGAGGTAAGAGATACCAGATTGTGCTGAATGCAGGGTCTTCCTTCTCTTTCACCCGTGGAATGGTTTCGCATGACGACATAATAGGACTGGAAGAAGGAAATGCGGTAAAATCTTCACTTGGCGAAAAACTCGCGGTTGTAAGGCCTACTTTGGCTGAATACATATCGAAGATGCAGAAAGGTTCGCAGATAATATACCCAAAAGACATCGCTGCCATTTTAATGCTTGCAGACATATTCCCGGGTGCGAGGGTGTTAGAAGCAGGAATAGGCTCAGGCGCTCTTACGATGGCGCTGCTTCGTGCCGTGGGCAAAGACGGTGAAGTGGTATCGTATGAAAGGAAGAAGGAATTTTCGGATGTCGCAATAAAAAATATAGATACCTTCTTCAGCAGGGTAGAAAGTGCCGGAAAAGAAGGTTCCGGAACGCTGATATTAAAAGACATGGACGTGTATGAAGGCATAGACGAGAAGGAATTAGACCGAATACTACTGGACCTTCCTGAACCCTGGAGAGCGCTGGAGCATGTAGACAAATCACTTAGAACGGGTGGAATACTCCTGTGCTATAATCCAACCGTGCTGCAGATATACAAGCTTTCGAGAAGGTTAGAGTTGAAATACGAGCGAAGCTTTCGTGT
>CAZXYJ010000197.1:0-2056 GCA_964644925.1 uncultured Halobacteria archaeon
GTCCAGCGCATCTTTAAAATCAAATGTGATGTGCTTATCCGGCGATACTTTCACCATGTCGTACCTTAATGCGGCTATACCCACCTCGCGTGCGATCTCACGCTTCTTTACTTCGTCCAAATCGTCCCTTCTCTTTTCTACTTCTTTATACGCCCTTTCTTCGATTTTCTCTATCAGTTCGTCTACCGAAATATACCGACCTGCACGGGTGGATAAAGAACCGGTTGGCAGCGAAACGAACTCAAAAATGACAAATTCCGGCGTTTTTACGCGCAGTATTTCCAGCGCTTTTGTCAATTGCTGCGACACCAATTCATGGTCTTTCCCGAATACGTCTATAATTCTATCGCTTGTACTGCTTTTCCATCTATGGTAAGCAAGGTCTCGTGCGGTATAAAGCGACGTGCCATCAGTCCGTTGTATCACCAGCGCTTTTTCTATTCCTTCCAGTTGCAGTAAAATAGCAGAACCGTCGAATTTTATATTCCCGCTTTGCTTCAACTCCTCTATTACCTCTTTCACCGCTCCACCTCGCACGAATTCGCTTTCCCAGACGAACAAGTCGTGCCGAATATTTAACCGTTGCAACGATGCCTGTATTCCCGAAAGACATTTATTCACCACTGTTTCATACTTCTTCACCACCGCTGCATCCCCTGCCTCGTATTTCTTCATTAACGCCTTCATATCATTCAGAAATTCGCTGTTCTCCTCTATCTGCCGATTTGCCGCGATATAAACATCAGCAACGGCATGGTCGGCTTTTTTAGTTTCATCGAAAGCGATTCTTTCCGCACCCCACACTACAACTGCTATTTGCCTTCCCATGTCATTCACGTAATAGTGCGTCTCTACGTCATATCCCGCACGTTTTAAGACTCGTACCAGCACGTCACCAATAATAGCGTTTCTGAGATGTCCTATGTGGAGCGGTCCATCGGGATTTGCAGAAGTGTGCTCAATTATGACCTTACCTTTCCTCCCCCGGGTGGTCGTCTCTGTCTCTGTTCCTTCTTTTAGCTGCTGCAGCGTCTTACGGAAGTAAGAATCATTCACGCGGAAGTTGATATAAGGACCGACGGCAGCGGCATCGGAAATCAACGTGTTTTCAGCAGGTATTTGAATATGACGTACAACATCCGCTGCGATAATCGCAGGTGACTTTTTGTATGCCTGAGCCAGAGAGAAAGCGACCCGGGATGAAATATCCGCATGTTCGCTCTCCTCTAACTCCAGTCTCTTAGACTCATAAGAAGCCTTTTCCAACGCTTCTTTCAGCACTTGCTCTACTTCCTTTTTGAATTCACGAAACATTTCTTGTTTGCGAAGCACAATGTATGTTTTCTTTAATAAACTTTTCTTTGCCAAAAAGAGAAGTTTGTTTATGCTCACTTTCGTAGGTCTCGGGTTATACGACGAGAAGGACATAACCTTGAAAGGGTTAGAAGAGATAAGAGATGCGGATGTCGTGTACGCGGAATTTTACACCTCTCCTTTAGGTGGTAAAACAGTAGAAAAGATGCAAGAAGAGTATGGCAAACGGATTTCTGTGCTTGAGCGAAGGGACGTGGAGGAAAAAGCAGAAGAAGGGATATTAAAGCTCGCAAAGCACCAAAAAGTGGTTTTACTCAGTGGAGGCGATGCGATGATTGCGACCACACACGTTGATTTACGGCTCAGAGCGATAGATATGGGAATAGAGACGAGGATAATACATGCACCTTCTATTTCCTCTGCGGTTGCCGGATTATGCGGTCTCCAGAGTTACAAGTTTGGTAAATCCGCAACGATTGCAACACCATACGGCAAAAAGGGGATTATATCTACAGTGCCGTACGACACGATACGGGCAAACAAGGAGCGAGGGCTGCATACTCTGCTCTATCTTGATATTTCGATGCGCATAAATGAAGCATTAAAACTGCTGGAAACGGCAGAGGGAAAAAGGAACTTAGGAGGAGAAACACTGAAAAAATCAATAGCGGTTGGAATAGCGAGAGCAGGGTCGGATAAGCCAGTTGTACGGGCAGACTATTTTGGTGCATTGAAAAGCTAC
>CAZXYJ010000198.1:0-2056 GCA_964644925.1 uncultured Halobacteria archaeon
CCTAAGGAAAGGTTTTATGAAAGAATCAATGAGCAGTGTGGACATAGCAGCTATCGTTGGTGAGCTACAAGAGCTGTTAGGAGCACGAGTCGTGAAAGCGTATCAGCCGGGTAAAGAAGAAATAAGGCTAAAACTTCATCAAAAAGATAAAGGCGGGATTGATTTGATTATCGAAGCAGGTAGGCGGATCCACATCACTAAATATAAAAGGCCCTCACCAAGAATGCCTTCTAACTTCTCGATGTACCTCAGAAAACACCTCGGCGGCGGCAGGATTGCTCAAATACAGCAGCTTGACTTCGACCGGATAGTGAAGATAACGATAGAAAGGTGGGATAAAACACTCAGTTTGGTCGCCGAACTGCTTCCAAGGGGAAACATTGTGGTTATTGACGAGAATGGGGAGATCGTGCAGCCGTTGAGGAGAAAGACCTTTGCATCAAGGAAAATAAAAGTGGGTGAGAAGTATGAGCGACCCCCTTCAAGAGGAAATCCATTGGAAATGAACGAGCAGGAACTGGCGGGGCTTTGCAAACAGGATAAAAGCGTGGTCAGGGTTCTTGCATCAGAGCTGGGTTTAGGTAGATTATACGCGGAAGAAGTGTGTGAAAAGGGAGGGATAGAGAAAGAAAAGAAAGCGGATGAACTCCGTTCGGATGACCTAAGAGCCATTCATGCGGCAATACGTGCTATATTTGAGCCCATATTAAAAAACGACAGGTCCAAGCTGAAAGCGCATGTCGTGATGGAAAAGGAAGGCAAAGAAAAAGAGGACGTGCTCCCTCTTGAGTTGAGCATCTATGAAACCAACGAGAAAGTGTTTTTTCCTTCTTTTAACGATGCTGCGGATGATTTTTTCACCGCTCAAATAGCAGAAGAAGTAGAAGAACGAGCGATAACCGAATACGAAAAGGAGATTGGGAAGTACGAACGGATTTTGAACGAGCAACTCGATGCGCTTCGCAAATTCAAAATAAAGGAGGAAGAAAACATAAATAAGGGTGAGTTCATCTATGCACGGTACACCGAGATAGAAAACACCTTGCAGGAAATGGGCAAAACGAGAAAAGTTGTCACCTTGACTCTACCCGATACCGACGTTCAACTTGAACTCGATACTTCGGTTTCCCTGCATAAGAATGCCGGCGCGTATTATGAAAAGGCAAAAATATTCAGGAAGAAGCGGGAAGGAGTGGAACGTGCGATAGAGGGGACGAAAAAGAAGATAAAGGCGGAAAAGGAGAAAGGAATAAGCATAGAAAAGGACATGATTCCTGAGCGAAAAACGGTAAAGAAAAAGGAAGAATGGTATGAAAAATTCAGGTGGTTTGAGACTTCAGATGGTTTTCTTGTAGTAGCAGGAAAAGACGCCACATCCAATGAGATACTTGTGAAGAAGTATATGGACGCAGATGACCTCTTTTTCCATACGCAGGCGGAGGGTGCACCGGCGGTAATAGCGAAGACCGGCGGTAAAGAAGTTTCCGATGATGGCTTAAAGGAGATAGCCCAGTTCGCAGCTTCTTATTCGAATTTGTGGAAATACGGATTCTACGAAGGCGAGTGTTATTGCGTTACGGGCGAGCAGGTGAGTAAGACACCGCCGTCTGGGGAATACATAAAGAAAGGGAGTTTTGTGGTGCGAGGTAAAAGGAAATATTTCAAAGCGGCGTTAGGGCTGTGCATAGGTATTGAAAAGGCTGAAAGCAGGTTGGTTGTGTGTCCCGTTTCGGATTCGCAACGAAACAAGCTGGATAATTTCGTGGAACTCGAACCTGGTGGCGATGTGGGAAAAAACGAGTTATCAAAGGAAATTGTGAAGTTCTTTGTTGATAGCGCAAAAGGCGAAAATAAAGTGGTGGTTGGGCAGATAGCAACACAAGACAAGATATTGAGCTTTCTGCCGCCAGGGAAGTCGAGAATAAAAGGGGTCTATCGGAAGTAGCAGAAATAATGCCCGGTCATTCCCGTAATAAATTGCAATTAATAAACCACGAGATTCCACGAGATTAACACAACACTTTCTTTCTTTTCCAAAGAAAGAACCTGTGCTAAG
>CAZXYJ010000199.1:0-2022 GCA_964644925.1 uncultured Halobacteria archaeon
GACCCGGAAGAAACTGCATTATTTATGGCTTCACAAGACTAACTTGACGCTATGGTTTAATATCTATGTTGATACAAGTGCCCTCATCGCCCTAAGCGATAAGAATGATAAGAATCACAAAAGAGCGGTGTTATACTTTTAAACAGCAGTTAAAAGAGGGGTGATATTTGTCCTCGGAAAGCATGTGGTTATCGAATATATTGATGGAGTTGCCAAAAGAATAGAAGGCTATCCAAGAGTTGAACAGCATAATCAGAAGCAAACTTCTATTGATCGAATGGGAGAATAAAAAGGATTGGATACAGGCAATTGAATATTTCAAAAGATATAAAGACCAAAAAATAGATTTAAGATGGAACCAAGGTGAGAGCCTTGCAGATAATACTATGAACATCGCAATACCAAAAACCATAAGGAGGTTATACTTTATATACAATTAAATACGAATAAAACCAACAATAGAAGAGATGGCAGAAAAAGAGAAGGATGAGGAGAAGGAAAAGAGTTGGATGGAGAAGGCGGCAGAAAAGGCTGATAGAGAAGAAGGCGGCAGAAAAGCACGGATAGCTGCGCATGCAACGTGTTCAAAGTGTGGGAAAGAAGTGGAAGAAGGCGACTACATCGAAGTTCGTGGTAGAATCCTTTGCGCCGAATGCTACGAAGCGGAACTGGAAACTACGATAGACATGGGAGCCGCAGAAGGTACGGGAGCAGGGTAAGGTAAGGAGATAAATTATTGACACAGATTAACTGACGCAGATTAACACCGATAGATGATAAAAATCGACAATGTTAATCTTAAATAAGTCCGTGTAAATCTGTGTCTTAAATAGAAGGAAGTTATATTATATGCAATAGGAAAGAACGAAAATGGAAGAGAAGAAAAAATATGCACTTCCCATTCCCCGGGCGATAACAACGGGTATAATATTTGAAGCTGCGGAGAAGTTCGGGTTAGAAGTGGACCAGGAGAAGCCACCTGAGGATGCCTTTGATCCAAGAACCGATTTACCCATCAAGGATTACGTGCCTCGGATGCTATTATGGGGAGACTCTCCTGAACAGTTGCTGGAGGCAAAAGAATACATATACAAGAAGCACGAGAAATGGATAGAGGGTGTAGATGCGTGGCGCAAGAGCAGAATGGAGCAAATCTACCAAAAATTCCGTAAATAAACCTTTCTTTAAAAAAGAAAGCTTTACCAAAGAAACCAATTGTATGGCACAGTCTAAAAATCAAATTTTAGACTGTTTCAATCATTGCTCGGGGTTTTCTGGTTGTATATAAAGTATACTTCTACCTATTTAGGACGCAGATTTACGCAGAAAACTATTTCCTCAAATTATCCAATGCCTTACGTTTAACTTCCGGTTTAGTGCCAAAATTATATTTAAAATCCTGATTATCTGCGTCCGATTATCAAAAATTATTTTTTCTTGTTCTGGTTAGCCAATCTCCCTGAGGCACATTTTCACTTTGCTCACGATTTCGTTCAGTTTCACCTGTGGCACGTCCGAATTTCTTACTATTCCTGTAACGATGTCCATGACTTTACCCGGCGTCTCTCCTTCCTTATTCCGCGTGCTTACTCCTATCTCCTCGAAATCCTCGAATGTTATCGGGCACTGGCAGAGAACAATAGCAGGTATCGCTACCTTTCTCAACTCAAACCGCACTTTGTAAATGAAATGCACCTTTACGTTACCATGATGCAATATGGCAAGCTTATGCCTTCCGATTATATCTACTTCTCTTGGCTCCAACCCAAAGGCTACGCCATGACCCCCTCCCTTTGGTGCATCCGCCGGCGTTCCGTCTCCTGCATTCAATACTAATTCGCCTGTGTTTATGCCCCTGCCCCTTAATTCGGTGGTTATCAGACACACCGGCTTTGGCACGTGCCTGTATCCCGGTGACATCGCAAGCGCAATTACGTCATTCTGCCGTGCTTTCGCGAATGTCCCGCGCTGCGCCATACCCCCGCCTAAACCTAATGCCTGCCCTTTCCTACACGCCACCAA
>CAZXYJ010000200.1:0-2010 GCA_964644925.1 uncultured Halobacteria archaeon
CTGAGATTAGGGCACCGCCCGGAAAGGGACAAACGAATAACCACGCATGTCGGATTAGTTGGACGCGCATTGGGCGCTAAAGGCATGCTGCTCGCTTCGGATGATAGAGGCATAGGAAGAAGTATAGAAGAAGTAACAACGAGATGGGGTGGTGATTTCTTTGTGCAAACAGGTGTGAAATGGAAAGACGAAGTAAAGAGCTGGAAGCGAGAAGGAGGAAAAGTATGTCATCTCACGATGTACGGTGAGAATATTCTTGACGTGATAGCCGAAATAAGAGAAGAAGCGAAAAAAGAAAAAGCGCGTATAATGGTCGTAGTAGGTGCTGAGAAGGTTCCCTACGATGTTTTCGATGCGGCGGACTGGAACGTTGCAGTATCAAATCAACCGCACTCGGAAATAGCAGCACTGGCATTATTCCTCGATTATTTGCAGCAAGGCGAAGAACTAAACGCTAAGTTTGAGCATGCCGAACTGGAAATAGTGCCAAGAAGGAAGGGGAAAGAGGTGGAGGTGAAGGATAAGGGGAAGCTAAAGAGAAAAAAAAAGCAACAAGAAGATAAATTATAATTATTGACACAGATTAACGCTTGTGGGCTCTGCCCACATTCCCGCAAGCCCTGAAAGGGCTTAATTAACACAGATGATAAGAATCAACACGGTTAAACTAAAATAAATCTGCGTAAATCAGTGTAAATCTGTGTCTTAAATAGAAGGAAGATAAAATGAAAAGATATAAAATCGCGGTAATCCAGGGCGATGGTATAGGAGCAGAGATAATAAGCGAAGGTAAAAAGGTGCTTGAAGCGGTTTCCGACCTTGATGGGTTTGAACTCGACTGGATAGAATATCCGCACGGTGCAGAGCATTACTTGAAGACCGGAGAGTTAATCGGAGAGGATACGCTAAAAGAGCTGGAACGGAGTGATGCAATATATTTCGGGAGCATAGGCGACCCGCGGGTAGAAACAGGTGTTTTAGAACAAGGGATTTTGCTTACTATGCGGTTCTATTTTGACCAGTACGTGAATCTGAGACCGGTGAAACTGCTGGAAGGTGTCGACACGCCGCTGGCTGGCAAGGGTCCAGAAGACATAGATTTCAGTGTTGTGAGGGAGAACACCGAGGATTTCTATGTCGGTATTGGCGGCAGGATGAAAGGTAAAGGAAAAGGTAAAAAGAGAGAGGAACTGGAAATCGTAAGGAAACTTTATAATATTAAGTTCGGGCTGGATATCGAGTCCGATGCAGACGAACTCGCATATCAAATCGGTGTCGTGACGAGAGAGGGCTGCGAGCGAGTGATGAAGTTCGCATTTGAGCTTGCGAAGGAGAAAGGCAAGAAAAAGGTGACGAGTGTGGACAAGGCGAACGTGCTAACGCATGCCTACGGGTTCTGGAGGGAGATATTTAACGACGTTGCACGGGACTATCCTGATATAGACACCGAGTTTAATTTCGTGGATGCGATATGCATGTGGCTCGTTAAGAACCCTGAATGGTACCAGGTCGTGGTTACGCCAAACATGTTTGGCGACATTATTACCGACCTCGGTGCAATGATTCAAGGCGGTTTGGGGCTCGCACCGGGAGCGAACATAAATCCTGATGGCGTTTCCATGTTCGAGCCGATTCACGGTTCTGCACCGAAATACAAAGGTAAAGGCGTTTCAAACCCGATAGCCACGATTTGGGCGGGTGCTATGCTTCTGGAGAATATTGGTGAGAAAAGCGCATCACAAAAAGTGTTAAACGCGATTGAAACGGTCTTGAGGAAGGGGAAGGTGAGAACGTACGACCTTGGAGGTAAATCAAAGACCGGCGAAGTGGGTGATGCAATTGTCCGGGAAGTTGGGGGGTAAGGGGTGAGGCAAATTAGCGGTTTAGCGGTTTTTTGTAGCACCTCTTTCTCTTCCATCTTTAATTATTTTTGAGTTAATATTTGCTAAACTGAATTCACCGCAGAGCACACGGAGAACGCAAAGGCACCAGAAAGAATAATTTTTGATA
>CAZXYJ010000201.1:0-1996 GCA_964644925.1 uncultured Halobacteria archaeon
TGCCTGATTCGCCCTTAACCATGTCTAAGTGAGGATTACTGAGCCATCCGCTCTTTGCATTATCTCTATGGTCAAACCGCGGCACGAACGGTTTTATATCGAGAAGAGGTGCTCCGTCTATGATGTCCACCTCGCTGATTTCCAGTTTGTTCCCTCTCACGCTCTCCAACCTCACGACCGACAACCCGATGGGATTTGGTCGTTTGAAATGTCTAATTGAGAAGATTCCGTGCTGTTCATCTTCTAAAAAGGGCTTTGTGACCAATGAATAACCGCCATCGGCGAGATGAAAATGGTAAATGAGGATAACGTGCGAGAAGCCCTCGATGTCCCGGAGTCCCGCTGCATATTCGGGAAACACCTCCACCTCACCCTTTGCGTCTTTTGCGAACACGCCTTGAATCGGGGCTTCTGCTTTATCCCGGAATTCCGTGTGTATGATTCCTATTGGTCTGTATGTTAGCTCATCCATATTTTTTTCCATCTCTTTTAACTTCCCTCCTACTTTATTATGTTTTTACGCTGAACAGAACTATGCATACTTCTCACTTGGATATGCCGTAAAACCATGTTTCTCAAATACCGCTCTTCCTTTATCAGAGGCGACGAAATCAACGAACTTCATTGCCATGTCTTTGTTTTCAGAAAACGTTAGCGTGCCTATTGGAATCACTTTTATGATATTTTGCTCCTTTGGTATCTCTATAATATCCGTTTCTTTCTCAGTCCTAACTAACGATGCTTTCCATATTATTGACGCATCTGCCGTGCCCATGCACATAGAGACCACCAGCTCATTTACCGTAGCGGTGCGAGCAATGACATTCGCATCCACGGCATCAAAAATCCCGTTCTTCTCCAGTATTTTGTTCGCAATCTTACCACACGCAGCTGCTTTTGCGTCTCCTAAAACGACTTTCACGCCTGGCTTTGCGAGGTCATTCAAAGACGTTATATTCGCGGGATTTCCCTCGGGAACTGCTATTACAGGTATATGATACGCTACAAGCTGCTCGTAATCAACAAACCCTTTTTCTTTCGCTTTTTCTATGTACATCGTTGCCCCGGGCATATACACATCTCCCTGTTGCGTTAGTTCTATCTGGCTCAAGAGCGTGTTAGAACCGGCATAGTTGTAGTTCACGGTAACGCCATATTTCTGCTCAAACAGCGTTCCAATCTCGTCCATTGGCTTGAGCATTCCCGCACCGGAATAGACCATGAGCGCCTGTGGCGTTTCGGGAGCGAAGTAAAAAGCCGCAGCCGTCACGCACGCAATCGCAGCAATCGCTATTAGTGTTCCCAATACCACAATTTTTCTTTTTTCCATTTTTATTTCACATCCCCGATATGCAAAATTATACCATTCGCTATAAAAGGTTTTCGCTTTTTTTATTCTTTACTTGTATATCCTATACCAACACACATTGTGAGGGCATTTGAGGTGAAGAGAAAATACGAATCAGGGCATAAGCAGTGGATAGAGTTTAAGGGGAAAGCGATAATAGGGGAAGGGCGAGCGCAGTTGCTCGCCGAAATTCGTAACTCTTCTTCTATATTAAAAGCGGCGAAAAAGCTTTCTATTCCTTATCGAACGGCGTGGGAATACCTGAAGCGAATTGAGGATGCGATAGGCAGCCCTGCTGTGAACACACACCGGGGAGGTCCAAAGGGCGGCGGCGGTACAACATTAACGGCAGAGGGCGAGGAGATTTTAAGGGAATATGAACGGTATAAACGGCATTTGGATAGCGTAGCGCAAAATGAAATAGATTGGGAGGCGGTTTTTACGAAAATAAGTGCGAGGAATCGGATTAAAGGGGTTGTAAAAGGGGTAGAAAAGGGTGAAATTGCGTCTACCGTACGAATAGAAGTTGCTGTACCCGCAGTTATAACGGCGATGATAACGCAAGAAGCGGTAGAAGAACTCGGTTTGAAAGAAGGCGATGCTGTTGAGGCAGTGATAAAAGCGACAGAGATACTGGTGTCGAAGGAA
>CAZXYJ010000202.1:0-1995 GCA_964644925.1 uncultured Halobacteria archaeon
AATGGAAGATGCGGAATTATTTTCGCCTCCCCTGAGCTACCTGCTGATAACACCGTTAATTTATTTTCTTCTGTTCTTTTGCTGCGTTGCCATACTTACAATATCGGTAAAGTTGTCCCTGGCGAACGGTACAGGTGTGAGGTGTGAGGTTTCAGGTTTGTGGTGTTTGGCGACTTTTGGTCTGGTGGGGATGATTTGGCTCTTCGTAAACCTGACAATTCTATTAAGGAACGAAGAAATAATTTTACCCTGGGTTCTCTTTGCCGTCATTGGCATTTCAGGCATAATATTGCTCGTGATATATACAATTGGAGCGAAATTCGGCATCGCATTTCTAACAGAGAAGCTGAACATCGCCGTTTTAGCTGCTCATCTGCTCGATGCTTCTTCATCGTATATTGGTATTGATAAACTGGGTTACAGTGGAAAGCACGTGATAGAGGGCATTATTGTAAAGTATGTGGGCTCAGCAGCCGGAATGTATCCGCTCAAGCTCGTAATACTAATCCCCGTGTTATACTTGTTGGATACGCAATTTGACGAGAAAGAAAGAGAACTGAAGAATCTCGTTCTGTTGGCTCTGCTTGTCATTGGTCTCGCACCTGCCGTTAGGAATACGCTCAGGATGATTTTAGGTGTTTAGCTGCGATGAAAGTATGAGTTGTCATAAACTTAAATATACTTGACATAAAATAAATAGCGGTGATGTAAAGATGGAATATGAAATCGTTGGCGACAATCTCCAGATGGTCGTCACGAAGGTATCTTCGGGTGAAATGGTCTATGGAGAAGCGGGCGCAATGGTTTATATGAGTGATAATGTAGAGATGAATGCAAAGGCGAAAGGTGGTTTTCTGAAAGGGCTAAAGCGAAAATTCGCGGGTGAAACGTTCTTTTTGACGGAATTCACGTCGAGTGGAGACGGATTCGTGGCTTTTGCCGGCAACGCACCGGGGAGAATAAAAGCAATTGAGCTAAAAGGCAACGAATTCCTTGCACAGAAGGATGCTTTCCTCTGCGCTCAAGAGGGTGTAGACCTCGACATGGCCTTCGCGAAGAAACTTGGTGCGGGGTTATTTGGTGGCGAGGGGTTCATTCTGGAACGTCTGAGCGGAAATGGTACCGCGTTTATCCATGCATGCGGTGATTTCGTGGAGATGGACCTTGCGGCAGGAGAAGTTGTGAAGGTGGACACCGGCTCCGTCGTGGGATTCGATAGCACCGTGGGCTATGACATCACGATGGCAGGAAATGTGAAGAGCATGCTGTTTGGAGGCGAAGGCATCTTCTTGACTACCTTGAAGGGTCCGGGTCACGTGATTCTGCAATCAATGACGATAAAGAATTTAGCGGCAGCTATCATGCCCTTCATGCCATCGGGAACATCAGGAAAGAGCAGTTCACCGCTCAGTATCGGTGGATTGATCGGGGATTGAAGTTAGAATATAATGGGGGTGACAAAAAATGGCAATTAGCGCTGATACTGTGGTTAGTACTGATGTTCAAGGCGTATCAGGGAGAGATGTATAAGCTGCCAATTGTAGGAGACTTTGCAGAAAAACAAAAACAAATGAAAAACCCAATCGAGAAGCCGGTCCTGGTAACCTCTGCGCTGCCTTATGTTAACGGAGAGTGTCACATAGGGCATCTCAGGACTTACGTCCCCGCAGATATTTACGTGCGGATGCTCCGTAAAATGGGCTACGATGTCATTTTTATAGGTGGGTCGGACACGCACGGGACGCCGATTGTGCTGAGTGCAGAAGCGCAAGGCATCACACCTGAAGATGTCGTTGAGAAATATCACGAGCATTTCAAACGAATGTTTCAAGCTCTGAACGTCAATTTCGATTATTATGGACGGACTGATTCGGAAAGCAACCATAGAAGGACGGAAGAGATAGTAAAGAAATTAATAGAGAACGGGTATGTATACGAGAAGGAAACAAAACAGGCGTTTTGCAATACCTGCGGACGGTTCCTACCTGATAGATA
>CAZXYJ010000203.1:0-1991 GCA_964644925.1 uncultured Halobacteria archaeon
GGGCTGCATTTCGCCTTGCGGAAAAAGATAACCTCCGCGATGTCGAAATCAACGAGGTCAACAAGATGCTGCCACCTTTTCAAGAAATATCGCGAGGGATTCTACGTTCATCTCCCAAAAGAATCCAGAATCACAAACAAACGAAGGATAGCACGATATATAGCCAGATACATCCGGCATCCAACGGTCGCAAACACACGATTGCACCGATACGACGAAAAAACGGTCACATTCTGGTACGCGGATCGTGATGGCAAGCGGCATTTCGTGACGATGGAGGTGCGGGAGTTCATTAAAGCATTGATTCAGCACATTCCTGATCGGAATTTCAAAATGATACGGTATTACGGTGCTTACTGCCGTAGAACCAAAAGGAGATACGCCGGATATTTACAGAGAAGTATAAGGCAGGCGACATTCGAGGACTTTGTTACGAAAGTGAACAAATGGGCACCAACATGTCCAAATTGTGGAAGAAAAATGACATTCGTGTGGTATGAGAAGGGACCCCCGATAGAAAATGAAGTTTTTGGATGCAAATTATCAGATTGGAATCACCCATGGCTTAGCCATAGCTAACAATTGATTTGCACCCGAAGGGTGCTTTCTTGTTCTCCTCATCTATGATTTCTTCCGCTGCCTCTACCACATCGCCGAGCAAAACCGTCCCGCAATATTCAGGCGAAAAGACCAGATAATCAGTCCGCATTGAGACAGTATGTCAGTCATGACGAAGAGCATGCCTTTTTACCCTATCCCACGTCGCCCATTTTTCTTTAAGGAATCGAACTTTCTTAAACTTATAAGGAACTCTTATTAAATCTTATTAAAGAAGATAAGATATCTTCAATAGAAGGAGAAGGCGGGCATAAAATGAAAACCGAGAAGAAAACGAGAAGCAGGTTTATAATGGTGAAGTGTGACGATTGCGAAAATGAGCAGGTCGTTTTTGACCATGCATCCACGAGTGTAAAATGTAACGTCTGCGGGAGAACTCTGGTTGTGCCGAAAGGGGGAAAAGCAGAGATAAAAAGCAGAATAATAAACGTCTTTGAATAGTCACATTTAAAATATCATATGGAACCATCATGGAAATAATAAGGGAAGAATGGCCAGAGAAGGATGAGTTTGTAGTTTGCACGGTAAAAGAGCTTAAGACCTTCGGGGTGTTCGTCGGGCTTGAGGAATACGGAGGGAAGGAAGGGCTGATTCATATATCTGCGGTATCTTCTGGCTGGGTGAAACATCTCAGGGATTATGTCCGGGAAGGGCAGAAGATAGTATGTAAAGTGCTGCATGTGGATGCACAGAGAGGGCATATAGATCTATCACTAAAGGCGGTAAAGGAAAGTCAAAAAAAGGAGAGGATAAAAGAGTGGAAACGAGAAAACAAAGTAAAGAATCTGCTCTCACTTGCTCTTTCGTCATCTACCGCCGTCAAAATCGGCAGTGAGGAACTCGATGAGGTTGAGCGAAAATTAGTGGATACCTACGGAAGTTTATACGATGCGTTTGTAGAGGTTGTAAAGGTAGGCAAAGAAGCACTGACTCCGCTTGGAATAAATCCTGATTATATAGATGCCATACACGAAGTGGCAGTTACGAACGTAAAAATCCCGTCAGTGCAAATAACGGGCTATGTAGAGCTAACCTGTCCCTTATCCGACGGTGTGGAAATAATAAAAAAGGTGCTGAAGAAGGCGGAAAAGGTGGCTGGTACAAACACAAACACCAATGGCGTCAAGGTGGAATGTTCCTATATAGCGGCGCCGAGATATAAGATACGTGTTACCGCACCCGATTATAAAAAGGCAGAGAACGTATTAAGTGACGCTGCTAATGCAGCCATTGAAGAGATAAAGAGTAAAGAAGGAACCGGGGAGTTTTACAGAAATCCTTCTTAAATTAAAGCTTGGCTTTTTCTGAACATTTTTTAAAAAAAGGAAAAGCTTATCTTACAAAAAAATATTTATGTCAAAGATAAGAAAATG
>CAZXYJ010000204.1:0-1989 GCA_964644925.1 uncultured Halobacteria archaeon
CTTTACCGGTGTCCTTTCAGGTATTTTCATTACAATCTCGCCTCGCATCTCAGCAGTTTAAACCAACCTCGCTCTCCTCTATTCGCACCAGACTTCTATTTCGATAAGTGCATAAACATCCGTCTGAGAGACCCCACGCAGATAATAAAGTCCCCGTGGATAAGACCCGAAGACGTGAAGGAATACGAAGCGATAGGGATAAAGAGCTTCAAGCTTTCCGGGAGGACAAAAACGGTGAACTGGATAATAGAGTGCATGAAGGCGTATTCTCACAGGTCGTTCAAAGGGAACTTGCTTGAACTCCTGGACTGCCCTCAAATGCTCAGGTTCATGTTTTACGTGGATAACGAAAAGCTTGAGGGTAGCATAGAACAATGGAAAAACTGTAAAAAAATCTGTAACGAATGTGGATATTGTGATAAACTTACACAGGAGGTACTGACCTGTATCAAATGAAAGTGATAGTTCCGCATCCGGGTCATTTCCCCGCTTTGAAGGAGATAATAGAAACAAAAGAAGCAGCGGGTTTGAAAGACGTATATGAGGTTTACATGGCAGGCTCTCCGGAAGTGGTAGGTAGCGGAAGAGCGATGCTCCACGGAGCGGTTATTGAAGAGATAAAAGAGCAGACTGCTTATGCGCATCAGCACGACATAAAGATGAACATTGTGATAAATGCATCATGCATGGGCGGTTATCACCTTACCTTCGAGGGTTATAAGGTGTTTGAGTGGTACTTTGGGGAATTGAACAAGGCGGACGTTGATGGCATTACCGTGGCAGAGCCGTATCTAATTGAGCTTTTGAAGGAGTTCCCGATGGAGACGGTTGTTTCATGTGTAGCGCATGTAGATTCACCGCAACGTGCTGAATTCTTTGAGGACCTGGGTGCCGATACAATCACGGTGGATACAAACATCAACAGGGACTTCCAAACATTAGAAGCAATACTGAAAGCCGTGGATTGCGACATCAGAATACTTGTGAACGAAGCATGTCTTTATAAGTGCCCGTTTCGGTATTCGCATTTCAATCTTTTCTCGCACATAACCACCCCCCGGTCTTCTTTTTTGAATGCACGAAGCCAGCCCCTGAATACCTTTGGCGACTACTATTTTGATAAGTGCATATCCATTCGCATGCGACAGCCATCGGAGATCATAAGGTCGCCGTGGATAAGACCGGAGGACATGAAGGAATACGAGGCGATAGGGATAGAAAAGTTCAAGATTGCGGGTAGAGCAAACGCGGTGAACTGGATAATAAATTGCATGACGGCATACTCACGACGGTCATTTAAAGGAAACCTGCTTGAACTCCTCGACTGCCCTTCTGAACTCCGCTATGCGTTTTACGTGGATAACGAACTTCTGGACGGCAGCATAAAACAATGGAAACGGTGCAAAAAGATATGCGATGAATGCAGGTATTGTGATGAGCTGACGAGCAAGGTTTTGAGCGTGGAGAAACAAGAAAATAAATTGTAGACACGGATTAACGCAGATTAACACAGATGAAAAAAATCAACCCGGTCAAACTCAAATAAGTCTGCGTAAATCAGTGTAAATCCGCGTCTTAAATAGAAGGAAGTTATACTTTATATACAATAAAATATCTTGCAGAAAGATGAAGGGAGAGATAAGTGAAGGCAGGAAAAAGCTTGAAGAGGAGCTGAGGCATCTGATAGGAAACATATTCGTGCCAGAAGCGAAAGTATTCGGGATGGTGTGTGGCTGTGTCGGCTTCGCAGCAGACCTGCGTGGATTGCAATATGACGATGTAGATGTGTTCAGGGAGAAGATAAGTGCAATATTAGAGGAGATAAGCAAATCCGTTGGCGTAGAGCCGGAGTTTGTATATGCGAGAAAGCTGCCGGGAAGCGAAGAAGTAGTCACGCTAACGGTGAGGGAATTATGCGAACGATGCAAAAAGGAATTTGCAGGCTCTAAAGCTTCACCGCGACCTGACATAGTGGTGTTAAAGAAGAAG
>CAZXYJ010000205.1:0-1988 GCA_964644925.1 uncultured Halobacteria archaeon
ATTATTAACCACAAGATTACACAGATTTTCACGAGATTATTTATTAATTTACCAAAGAAAACCTTTTTTTGTTTTTTCTTTTAGCACAGGTTTTCTTTTTTTTAAAAAAAGAAAAAGTCTTGTGTTAATCTTGTGAAATCTCGTGGTTTGCAATTTATTGCCTGCTCTTATTCGGACTCTATCCTCGGTGCCAGCAAATAAGTGACTTTTCCTTTGCCCTCTGCCACCTCAAATTCCATCTGCAGCGGATAGTCCTTACCAAGGTTGAGCGTTATATTCTCTGCATGGGCCATTCCTTTGCTCATTGCCGTGATGTAGTCAAGCGAGTATAAAGAATGAAGCGTGCCCGGTGTCAGGTGTATCAATTGCTCCTTTCTTAATCCCAACCTCAGTTTATCCATTTCCCCTTCCGCTTCCATATAGAATACTTCCCCATCTATGCCAAGCGCAATGTGGTCACCTATCTTCTCCGCAGCGCGTATGGTTCTTCTGAACTCTTCCGTTTCGATAATCACCTGTGCCGGGAACTCAAGTTCCGGAACCTTCGGCTCTTTTCGTAGCGAAGAGGGGTCAAGCAAGGAAATAGTGTAAGCGAGACTGCCCATCCTTGTAAACAATTTTTGAGCGTGCTCGTCCAGTTCCAACTCAACCTCTTCCCTGCCGCCTATTCCGAGGATGTCAAGCAACTTCTTGAAATCTATGCCTATTTCCGTCGCCCCCGTGACCTGCGATTCGGTCGTGGGTTCCCCTTCAGGTACGGCTTCCGACTCTGCCCCCTTAGGCACAAACCTAAAATCGTCAAAAGCATCGCTTTGCAACTCGAAAGAGACCATTGCCACATTCGCAGGGTCAACCGCTCTCAACTTTAAGCTATCCTCCGCTATTCTTAACTTCCCTTCATCCACTATCGCTGTAATTGATTCTATGCATCCTTTCAAGATATTCGCATCTATCTTAGCCTCAAACATTTTTTCCTTATTCCCTCCTATGTTATAATATCAAATGCCTTAATAGTACAAAGATAAAACATAAATATATTTAAACTATGAAAAGCCGAGTTAAAGTCAAAGTTAAGGTTTCTGATTTGACACGATATTTGATATGTCCCCGACTGGTGTATTTCAGTGCAAAAGAGCATCATGAGGGGATGGCGAAGGGGAAAGAAAGCGGGTTTATTGAATCTATTCTGCTGAAGGAGCTGGCATTTAATTTACATAAATTTTATGGAGAGAGAAAAGAGGATGAACCAGAGCCAGAATCAGAAACGGAAACAGAAACAGAAACAGAAGAAGAGCGTGTGAAACGAGTAATTGATGATATTGTGGATGGCGTGGAGATGATATACAAGGAAGAACTGAAAGGTGTGGAGAGGGATTTCTTTGAGGAAGTAAAAGAAGATTTCATTCGCAGCCTGAGTACGGGTACGAACATGGAAAATGACGATTGGCTGGAGAAGGTAAGGACTGAAAACGGGCTGTCGGAGTTAGAGAACGCTTATGGATACGAGCGAGAACATGCGATGCTGTCGGAAAAGTTGAGCATGAGCGGCAGTGTGGACAAGCTGATAAGAACAGAGGAGGAAGTTATTCCATGCATGATAAAAACAGGTAAGTGCCCGGAATATAGCGTGTGGAAAAGCGACAGGGTGCAATTGGCGGCGTATGCAATGCTTATCGAGGAAGAATTTGGACTTGAAACAACGGTAAAAAGAGGATTTGTAGAATACATAAGGAATGCGGAATTCCGAGAAACGCAGATAAGGAGAAGGGACAGAGCGCTTGCTTTACAGATATTGAAACGAGTAAAGCGTATAAAAGGAGGTGTTTTCCCGGAGAAAGGGGGGAATGCACCTTGCGATAAATGCGTCTTTGCGGAGAGGTGCGAAACGAGAAAGACGCTTCTTTCAACGTTGTTTGGAAAATAACGAATGTTCTTCCAAAGAAACGTTTGAAATAAGAACCACTCTGCTTATCTCCGATTCGTCCACA
>CAZXYJ010000206.1:0-1950 GCA_964644925.1 uncultured Halobacteria archaeon
ATGGAGGATTAAATGAGATGAAACTGTTCACCGCTGATGCTGTGGCAGTCCTATCTTACTTAGCGGATAGATTACCGCATAAATCCAATGAAATTTTTAAACAAGCAGAGAGTGGATTGGTAAGAATACAAGTTCCTGAAATTGCCGTTGGAGAAGCAATATACACGATACTTAAAGGAAGAGAGATTTTTGGTGTAAATATTCCGTTAAAAAAGATTTCGTTGCTTCTTGACGTTTTGGAAGCATCCGAAAATATGTTCCTCGTGAATCTATCAATCGTCGGCTGGAGGAAAGTGACGAAAATAGGTCTACCTGATCTTCATGATAGAATGATTGTAGCCGCACATTTAACGACGGATTCTCAAGCATTACTGACTGACGATGGTGAAATTGGAGAATTGCAAGAAGTGGAAGTCATCTGGTAATTTTTAATCGCTCCTCCCCCATCAGCGCATTGCATTTTGGTTTTTCCACTGTTTATTTATTGAGCATATCCAGTGCATCCATTAACCGCTCATTCTCCTCCTCCTGCCTCACCGAAAACCTTATACGCGAAGGCAAGCCAAAGGACGTGCAATCTCTCACCAGAAGCCCCTGCTTCAAAAGTTCTCTTTTCACTTCTCTTGCTTTCCCATTCCCTACTTGCAAAACATAAAAATTAGCATCGGATTCCACATGCATATCGCGCTCTCTAAGTCGGTTTTCTATTTTTACCTTGCTTCTTTTTATCTTCTTCCTCGTATCCGCTAAAAACTCGTCTGAACCTTCTGCGCCGCTTATCACTGCCGACCCGGTGCGCTGTGCAAATGCGGTAACACTCCACGGAACTTTTACTTTTCTCATCGCCATTATGTTCTCCGCAGACGAAATCGCGTATCCAAGCCGAATACCCGGGATTGCATACGATTTCGTCAGTGACCTCAGAATAACTAAATTTCGCGTGGAAAAGGTATGCGATGCGAAAGCATTTTCGACAAAGTCAATATACGCTTCATCCATCACTACCAGTGCATCCTCTCTCTCCGCTTCTTCTATTATCTGCCACAATTCCTCTTTGCCAAGATACTGCCCGGTTGGATTATTCGGATTGCAAAGGAATACCACGTCATCTGGTTTCATTTCCTCTACAATCCGCTCAGGATACACACGCAGACCAGGACCCTGCATTTCTATTCGTTTTACTCTTCCGCCTATCATCTTCGCTGCAACTTCATATTCGCCATACGTGTGCTTCAGCATTAGCACCCTATCTCGTACAAAAGCGAGAGCTACAAGCTGGATTAGTTCAGAAACGCCTGCTCCTACTAACACTTCTTCTTCTTTACATCCACATTTTTTCGATATCTGCTCCCTCAGCTCGCGGGATTCTGTGTCCGGATACGTGTTTATTTCGCGCATCGCTTCTTTTATCGCACTGAAAACAAAATCAGGCGGTCCATACGGGTTCAAATTCGTACTGAAGTCTATTACTCCCCCCGCTCCATCCTTTTCACGTTTCCCGCCGTGCTCACAAATTTCTATTCCCTGTAATGCTGCTCTTGGTTCAACCAATTTCCGCTCCTGTTTTAATCTTGATAAGCCACTTCCACGAAGGAATGCAGTTTATTTGCTTGTTTTCGACTGCTAAACCTCGTTTTAACACAAAGTCCACTTCTCTCTGCTGATAATCCCGGTAGTAATAGATTTCTAGCAGTGGATTTCCATTTTGTTATAATAAGTGAGATATTTTTATATAAATTCTTCTCCTAAATAAAGAATATAGCCATTCCGAAAAGTATTAACCACCAGATTACACATCGTGGGCTCTGCCCACGTCCCCGAAAACCCTGAAAGGGTTTATTTCACGAGATAGCAATAATAACAATCGGTTTTCAGTGTTTCATCTATGATTTCAGCCCCAATTAACCTCTGTTTCTTGTGTTAATCTCGTGGAATCTCGTGGTTTATTAT
>CAZXYJ010000207.1:0-1945 GCA_964644925.1 uncultured Halobacteria archaeon
ATTAAATCATCTACCTCGTCTATATCCGTACTGATAAAAAAAGAATCGTGAATGGCATAGCTCAAATCCCGCCTCTTCGCCGTTTCTATATGCTTCAAACAGCTAATACCATAATAAGAAACCGCGAATTTGTACGGTTTACGGAGGAACAAAGCGTTTGTGCCCCCTTCTCTTCCTGGTGTTATCACTACGTCCTCCTCGCGGCTGATAATTTCATTTATACTCTCAGGCGTTGCCAGTGGAACGTCAGCCATTATTATCAGTACCGGCTCTTTTTCATCTTTTATCTCTTCATTTAGCACTTCGTTCAGCCCTCGCCCATCCTCCCGGACCGTCAGCTTTAAGTTTAACTCTAAGTTCAACCCCCTGTTCAAATCTTCCTTTATTTCTTCCTCTGAGCACGTTGAGATTAGCCCGACTTCTTCTATCTCGGATTCCGACAGTGCAACTAAAACATCCCCTAACATTCTTACGGCGAACTCTTCTCGTTCCTTTTCGCTTAAAGCCCCACCTAATCTCGATTTTGCTCTTTCCTTCTTAAACGGTATAATCGCTTTCATTTTTGCTTTCCTATAACCACAGATTACACAGATCACCACAAACCTTTCTTTAGAAAAGAAAGTTAACTTTACCAAAGAAACAGGTTTTTGATAAAACTTTTTTCTAAAAAGTTTTATTGGTAAAAAATATTTCATTATAAGATAGTTTTTTATATCAACATTGGTTTCTTTATTCCTTATAGCAGACCAGCTCACTATATACACGAGGTAGGATATGGTATCGAACGACGAAATCGCCTTTAATGTTTTAAAGCGGAAGATATACGAAAGAACGGGTGTAGATTGCAGTAAATACAAGGATAACTACTTAAAGCGAAGAATAGACCTGAGGATGAAGGCAATAGGTATTGGTTCTTCTTACAACGACTACTACCGATTTTTAGAAAAAAATCACGATGAATACAAGTCTCTTCTTGACGGAATAACAATAAACGTTACGGAGTTTTTCAGGGACTCGGAGGTGTTTGACGCCTTCAAAAACGAGGTGATACCTCAACTGCTCTCCGAGAAGAGAAAGCGAAACAGCAAGATAGTGCGGATATGGAGTGCTGCGTGTTCCATCGGTGAAGAGCCGTATACGATAGGCATTATTCTGCACGAAAAACTTGGTCCCGAGCTAAATAACTTCCTCGTTTCGATACACGCAACAGATATAGACGTAAAAGCTCTAAGTGTCGCCAGAGCGGGTGTTTATGATGCACCAGCGCTGAAAAAACTTAAAAAATACATGGTATCTAAATATTTTGATGCGGTGGATGGGAATGACAAATACCGGATAAAAGACAATGTGAAGCATCTTGTGAGGTTCCAGCAGCATGACCTTATATCGGGCAAGAAGTTCTCGCACTTCGACATCATCTTTTGCCGGAACGTCTTCATATACTTTGGGAAAGAGCTTCAAAGCAGGTTGCTTCTCGACTTTTACGATGCTTTACATGAAGGGGGACACTTGATCATAGGCAGGACCGAGACAATGGTCGGAGAAGCGAGAGAGAAATTTACGTGCGTGAATACAAGAGAGAGGATATATAAGAAAAGTTCAAAAAATTCATAAATTTCAAAAAATTCAAAAATTGGTAGTTAGAATGGTTAGCAGAAAAGAGAAGAGCAAAGAGCTTGAAAAGCGGACAAAACAATTTGCGGTTCTGATTATCAAACTCGCGGGTAAATTGCCGAATAATGAAGCTGGAAAGGTCGTGAAGTACCAAATGGTTAAAGCAGGAACTTCCGTTGGCGCGAATTATCGAGAAGCAAATCGGTCCGTGTCGAAAGCGGATTTTAGGAACAAGATTAGTATATGCATGAAAGAAGCAAGCGAAACCCAGTACTGGCTTGAGGTTGCTGTCGAAGCTGAGATGCTTCCATGGATAGATGTCAAGCCGGTA
>CAZXYJ010000208.1:0-1884 GCA_964644925.1 uncultured Halobacteria archaeon
AAAAAGAAAACCTGTGCTAAAAGAAAAACAAATAAGTTCTTTTGGTAAAGCTTTTCTTTCTAAGAAAAGGTTTCTTGTGAAATCTCGTGGTTTACAATTTATTACTGGAATGACTATAGACAGAAGTGTTCACAACGAGTTGGGTTAAAGAGATAAATTGCGAAAGTTTAATTTAATCAAAAGTCATATTCTTTAATGGTGAAACATCACGGATGTTCGAGACAAACAAATTCATCGTGCGGGAATATTTCAGGAAGATGATAGGGGAGGAAGGGATGCGGATAATGGGGACCGTGCCAGAAGGAGAAATAACCGATGAAGAAATCGCAAGGTTAAGCGATACAAAACTCACTGCCGTAAGAAAGGTTTTATACACGTTGTATGAGAACCGAATAGCCGAATACCGGACGGAACGTGACGATACTAGTGGCTGGATAACATATCTGTGGCACTTCAATTACGACAATATAAAAAAGATAATGGGGGACGAAGCGGATGGACTGCTAACGGGACTAAAGAGCCAGCTAGAAGATGAACGTAAAGGGGTGTTTTACCAGTGCAGTTGTCAGCGGATTTCTTTTGAAGAAGCAGCAGCGACAGACTTCAGGTGTGACGAATGCAACTCAAATTTCGAATATGTGGATAATCAAGATTTAATAAGTGAGTTAGAAGAGAAGATAGACGAGATAGAGCAGTGGAAGCGCGAGATAAAGAAAGGATAAGGAGCGACTGCATACCGTTACTGAGGGAAGTTGGATGTGATGAATCGGTCGTGGAGCATTGTATAGCGGTTGCAGAACTCGCGTTGGAACTCGCTATTGATTATAATCACCGTGAAAATCGAGCTCGTTCTCGTTCTCGTAGTCATGGTCATGGTCGCGATAGCGTAAATGAAAAACTGGTTTTCACGGGGGCGTTGCTGCATGACATAGGCAGAGCTCGCTCGCATGGTCTGAATCACGGGTTCGTAGGTGGTGAAATAGCAAAGGAATTGGGGTTGGAGGAGCCCGTGGTAAGGATAATTCAAAGGCACATAGGCGCGGGAATAACAGCGGAGGAGGCAAAGGAGTTGGGGCTGCCACCTGCGAATTTCATGCCCGATACGCGCGAAGAGAAGATAGTTGCATGTGCGGATAACCTGATTGACGGAACGAGGAGAACGGGCATAGAAGAAGCAACAGCGGATTTAAAGGCTAAGTTTGGCGAAGCTCACCCTTCTATAAACAGAACGAAGAAGCTGTATGAGGAAGTGATGGGGAGATAACAGTGCAAAATGCAAAATGGCTAACCACAAGATTATAGTCATTCCAAAAATTATTAACCACCAGATTACACAGATTTCCACGAGAGAACAATTAAAGAGGCATCCCTAAACTTGTATCTTGTATCCTGCATCATGAATCCCGGCTTCATTTTCTTGTGCTAATCTCGTGAAATCTCGTGGTTTTTTCATCGCGACAATGCGCTTTCTCTTAGCTTATCTTTTAGTTCCAACTTTTTTATCACGACATTAGAAGGATGTATGGGCCGTGGCACTTCGGATAAATCAGACCTCGCAACGACAACGCCTTCCACGGTTATCCGTTCGCGCTTTAAGTCTACTGACCTTACCTTTCCTTCTTTACCTTTATCGTCACCCCGAACCACCGTTACCGTATCACCCTTTCTCACAGGGGCATTTCTCTTCGCGTATTTGCCTTGCAGGTCTTCGGAAAGAGGCGCACTCATGAACTTGTGCCTTACATGCAAAGGCGCATTGTATCTTGCTTTCCTTTGTTTTCTCGGTTGTTTAGATTTCATCTCTTTTCAATTATTAAATTATCTATTCAAATATAAAAGGATGCGTGATTTGTGGGGGATTATGCGTGAATACGATATTGTCGT
>CAZXYJ010000209.1:0-1881 GCA_964644925.1 uncultured Halobacteria archaeon
TTTACTTCAATGTACCCCTTCTCCACTGCACCCTCGACTATCTCCTCTCCTGTTTTCGTACGAGCGAAAACCGTTGACCACCCGTCTTCTGAGCCCACTGACCCTACAGAAATGTCGGCAAGCTCAGCGGTATAATCCATGCAAATCGAGCATCCCTCGCTCTCATAAGGCTTTATCTCGTCCAATGTAATACCATAACTCTTTCCTTTATCGTCATAAACCAGAAACTCCTTTCCCTTTATGTCGAACTTACGTACGCGTTCTAAATCCAAACTCAGCTTAGCCTTCACGAAATCTAATAACCCCTCTTTAAAATTCTCCATGCAGAACAACCCAATCAACAATTTTATGCGCTCTTTTCCTACTTCATACGGCTGTTCTGAAGTTTGAACTTTTCTCAAACCCTGTATTTGGCATGGCATGCCCACGAATCCGATGTTTTCACCGCCTGCTTCCATCGCATCTTTAATACCTACCACACCGGGATAAATCGTATATTTCGTGCCTGCGCTCTGCTTCAAATCCTCGTAACTTTTCGCAACTTTTGGTATCGGTCTCCACTGGTCGTCTGAGGTCGTGGTAACGGCACAATCTACCATCCCTGCCTCAAGCGCATAAGCAAGCAGCGAGGTAACCGCACCACCATCCTGCCCTTTTATATCTCCCTTCTTTGACCGAACCGCATAACAGCTTCGGTAAATACCGAGAACGTCTCCCTCCTCCCTTTTTCTTGCTTCCTCCTCGCCAAATATTCGCTCCTCTATCTCTGACAGAGGCAAGAACGTCCTGGGGCAGAAGGCATAGCACATCCCGCATATCGTGTCGTATTCTCCGACTAACATGGGTTTGAGTTCATTTTCGCTTGTCTTTATCTCTATCTTATCGCAAAATGCTGCACATGTGCCACAAAGGCAGCACGTTCGGTTATCCAGTACGTCTCGTTTCAAAAACGAGAAACCCTGCTCTAAAAAAGTCGGCAACCTTACAAATTCCCTCGCTTTCGCTTCTGTTACCATTTCATTTCACCCCCGCTTTCTCCCTCAACACAAAATACTCCTTCTCCACTCGCGCCTGTATTTTATCTATGATGTCCTCCGTAAGATGCCTGAACCTCCTTTGCGGTTTCATGTACTCACGCACGGGTTTCAAGTCTGCAAAATCGAAATTCAACCGATATTCACCGTTGATTACCTCGTAAAGCGGGAAAACACCGCTCTCCACCGCCAACCTACCTATTTCTATCGTTAGTTCCGGCGGCGACCTCCAGCCCGTAGGGCAGGGAGAAAATATGTGCACGTAAGCAGGTCCTTCGATTTCTACTCCTCTCTTAACTTTATCCATCAAGTCAAACGGATACGAAGGACAAGCCGTAGCCACGTAAGGTATCTTATGCGCAACCGCGATTTCGGGCATGTTCTTCTTCCACGTCGCCTGTCCAATGCTTTTCTTCCCGTAAGGCGCAGTGGTCGTCCATGCACCGTAAGGCGTGGAAGAAGACCGTTGTATGCCAGTATTCATATACGCTTCGTTATCAAAACAGCAATAAAGAAAATCATGTCCTCGCTCCATCGCACCGGACAATGCTTGCAATCCTATATCTGAAGTCCCGCCGTCACCGGCAAATGCGATAAATTTCACGTTCTTATCGGCTATTTTGCCTTTTCGCACTCGTGCCTTATACGCCGCTTCTATTCCTGACATCACTGATGCCGTGTTCTCAAACAGTGTATGAATCCATGGGACACACCACGAAGTCTGCGGTAATAGCGACGCGATAATTTCTGAACATCCCGTAGCATTAACGATAATCACGTTTCTTCCCAGCGCTTTGCACACGTGCCGAATCGCAAGCGCTTCGCCACAGCCTATACAGGCGCGATG
>CAZXYJ010000210.1:0-1880 GCA_964644925.1 uncultured Halobacteria archaeon
CTCTTCTTTAGACACCGACGTATTCTGAAGCAGCTTCGTCAGCTCCTTCATCAACCTTGTCATCTCCATTTCGTCCATCTACATATCCTCCTCTGTTCGGATTTAGGTCACCCTAAATAGAGGATATGTTGTTAGGTACATAAATAGCACACCCTAAAACCGTTTGGTTTTGGTAAAGGGAGCCTAAAAAAAAAAAAAGTTCGGTTTTAACTGGGCAACCGATGCCCTTTCCCTTTTCGTTTCTCTTCCACGCAGGGATGCACGCCGGTATTGCAGAACACCTCAAAATGCTCCAGCCACTGTGGATAGTCGGGTGCAGATTTTACAAAGTCCACTAAATTCCTTATCTGCTCTATTGTTTTCGATTCCAATTCATGCTCGATTATGCACGCATCTTTATTCGCTGTTGGCTCCGGCACTTTTATTATTTCCAGAAACGCCCTTATCGTGGTGTGCCGTCCCCATACGACTCTTCCTATCTCCGCCCCTTTTGGTGTCAGGGTAACGCCATCGTATTTTCGGTAGTTAACGAAACCTCTGTCGTCCAGCCGCTTTACCATCTCCACAACGCTTGAGGGTTTGACGTTTAACGCTAATGCAATATCCTTTATCCTTGTATATCCCTTCTTTTCCTCGATGTTCAGAATCGCTTCGAGATAGTCTTCCGCTTTTCGACTTAGCATAATCTAACATTATTAGGACACCCTATATTTAAAGCTTTCTGTTTTTTTTAAAAGATGTTTATTTGAAATCACGACTTTTTACCCTTTCGATGAGGAAAACAATTTTCTTCGACCTTGAAGGTCCACTATCGCCGCAGGACAATGCTTATGAGGTAATGAGAGGCATAGGCGAAAAAGGCGCTTCCATTTTTGAGGTTATAAGCAAATATGACGATATTATCTCAATGGAGGGCAGAGAAGGCTACGAGCCCGGGGATACCCTCGCCTTAATCGTCCCTTTTCTTCTCCTTCACGGTGTAACTGAAACCGACATAAAGGTGGTATCCGAGCGCGCAAAGATAGTAGAAGGAGCAAAAGAGCTGGTTGGGCTCTTACAGGCTGAAAATTGGGACATCTACATCATATCAACAAGTTACGAATACCACGCCTACAATGTAGGCCGTAAGCTGGGAATTGAACCTGAGCGAATTATATGCACGAACCTTTCTTTAAAACTTTTAAGAAAAGTTTTATCAAAAACGCTTCGCGAAAAGAAAGCTTTACCAAAAAAATATTTGTATACCGTAAAAAAAGCGGAAGAAGACATAGTTGAGCTTTATTCACACATTGACACACCTGAACCCATAGTAAGTCGCCTGGATGATTTCTTTTTCCATCAACTCCCGGCTTTGGGATATAATATATTCGATACACGGGTAGTGGGCGGGGAACGAAAGGCAGAGGCATTGCGAGAGATAGCGAAAGATAAAGGAGAGGCGCTAAGCAATGTCATCGCAGTAGGGGACAGTATCACCGATTACAAGATGCTGAACGAGGTGGCAACGCACGGTGGAATATCAGTTGTATTCAACGGTAACGAATATGCCGTTCCTTATGCTAATGTAGGGCTTGCATCTGTTGATATGAGATTCCTTTATCCCTTATGTGCGGCTTTTGCACGAGGTGGAAAAGGGAAGGCGATGGACGTAGCGACGAAATGGGAAGATAACCGTGACGTTTTTGAAAAGAATCCATCTGATATTCCCGATGACTGCATTACAGCGGACATACGGGATTTTGTCACGACCCAAAAAAGCCCCCTCCCATATTTCCATAATCTCGAGCATGCAGACGCAAGAAGGAATTTAGAAGAGATAATAAAAATACATAAACAGATGAGAATGCGGGTGAGGGAAGACGCAGGCAAGCTGGGATGAA
>CAZXYJ010000211.1:0-1871 GCA_964644925.1 uncultured Halobacteria archaeon
GATTGATTTTAAATAAAATCAAGTAAGATACTAAAATAATGTCAAAATCAGAAAATATAGACAATACCAGCAATGAATTAATATTTGGTTCCGCTAATCCGAACGCTATTGAAGTCAAGGATTTGAGAAAGACTTACACGGGCATAAAAATCATTAAGGAAGTTAAGGCTGTCGATGGAATATCGTTTTCAATAAACAAGGGCGAGATTTTTGGTCTTTTAGGACCAAACGGAGCGGGAAAAACGACTATAATAAATATCTTGTGTGGCTTGATAAACCAAACCGAAGGGGACGCCTTTGTAGGAGGTTATGATGTTAAGAAAGACCTTAGCAAAATCAAAGAACTAATTGGTGTGTGCCCTCAACAAGCGGCGATTTATCAATATCTTAATGCTAAGGAAAATATCGAACTTTTCGGGAACTTATACCTCGTGAAAAAAGAGGAAATAAACAAAAGAATGAAGGGATTCCTGGATTTATTAGGCTTGTCAGAAGCTAGTAATAGAAAAGCAAAGAAATATAGTGGGGGAATGTTAAGACAATTAAATCTTATTATAGCTTTGATAAGTGATCCTCCGATTTTGTTTTTGGACGAGCCTACGGTTGGAATGGACCCCCGGGTTAGACGTACAACTTGGAAATTCATTAATTCTTTAAAAGAAACGAATAAGACCATCGTCTTGACAACGCATTACATTGAAGAAGCAGAAGCACTTTGCGATAGAGTTGCCATAATTGATTACGGCAAGTTAGTCGCAATAGGGCCACCAAAAGAGTTGATCGAGAAGCACGATTGTAAAAACTTAGAGGAAGTATTTCTGAAAATTACAGGAAGAAGAATCTTGGAGGGAATCTAAAAATGAAACGCCAAAGAATTTTAGCTCTCATGAAAATCCAATATAAAAGCCTTATAGGGGTACCAACAACATTGTTTATAATGCTGTTGCTTCCCATAGCACTAACAATAATATTCGGTCTTGCATTTGGATCTGTAATTATGGAAGACACAGGTCAGAGCGTATTTGAATTCCTTGTTCCCGGATTATTTGCCCTTAGCGGACTATTCATGATAATTCCCGTTGCTTCCTCATTTTCAGAAGATCGAGAAAAAGGTTTGTTAAAAAGAATAAACACAACGCCAACCACAGCAGGAGAATTTATGGGAAGTCACTTGTTATCAAATATGAGCATGGCAATCCTTCAAGTAGCAATAATTGGAATTCTCGTTTTTATAATGGGATATCGTTCTGAAGGAGCCATCGCGGGGATATTCCTTGCGTTTGTTTTCATGGTTATTTACTCCTTATCCTCCATAGGTCTTGGATTGATAACGGCAACTATCGCAAAAAATGCTAAGGCAGCAGCAGGAATTGCTTGGATTTTTATTCTTCCGCAACAGATGCTTGCGTCAGGTTTATACCCTTTACCCGATTCGACTAGAGCAATTAGTATGTTTATGCCATTACATTATGCATCTGACGCTTTAACTCTTCTTTTTGACGGTATTGCTCTAAGTGATTTCAGGATATGGGTTGATTTGATAGTACTTATATTCTTCAGCCTAGTAATAGTTAGTGCAGGAATTTTATTGTTCAAAAAGTATGGTAAAGTCTAAAATTTTTTTTTACCTTAATTTATTAATCTAAATTAAATGACTTAAAAATAAATAATAAAGTGAAAACCATGATAAAAGATTTTGAAGGAAAAGTTGCAGTTATAACAGGTGGAGCAATGGGTATTGGGCTAGGACTTGCTAAAGTTTTTGCTAAACGTGGAATGAAACTAGTTCTTGCAGATATTAATAAGGAAGCGCTCGAAAAAGTCTCCAAAGAATTTAGCGAAAAAAATGTTGAGGTATTGACTGTGGTAAC
>CAZXYJ010000212.1:0-1870 GCA_964644925.1 uncultured Halobacteria archaeon
TTGTAGATTACTTCAAAAGTCACGAAGGCAAAGGCAAGACGCTATTAATATCGTCCCATTCCCTGGAGTGGTCGAAGAAGATTTGCGATAAGGGGATTTTGCTCGATAAAGGTAAAATAGTTGGAGAAATGACATTTTAGAGATAGAGAGGGGTGTTTCAACAAGAAAAAAAAATAAATCTGCGTAAATCAGTGTAAATCCGTGTCTCAAATAGAAGGAGGTTATACTTTATACAATGAAAAATATCCGGAGTGGAGAATTCCGAAGAGCAGCATTGGGAATAGCGGAGAAAGACCTGAGGACCGAATTCCGGCGCTCTTATGAGATTCTATCTATCCTTTCTTTTTCGGTGGGTTCCATTCTGATTTGCAGCTTTGCGTGGAGTGGTAGCGGTGGCGGCGGTGCGACAGACCCCAAAGTGGCAGGTGCGGCACTATGGGTAATCCTTTTCTTTTCAAGTATCCTTGTGTTTACCACTTCGTTCACGCGTGAAGCAGACCGGGGAACGCTTGGCGGTCTGAAAACCCTGCCTTGCTCATCGCTGGCAATCCTGTCCGGGAAAATCATCTATGGAACGGCACTGCTATTTTTCGTTGAATGCGTGTTAATTCCATTTTCCATCATCTTTTTAAATCTCGAGCTGGGCACACGATTTCCCGCTCTATTGCTTGTATGCTTCTTAGGTGCGATTGGACTTTCGTTCGCAGGTTCTTTTATTTCCGGGCTCGTAATGTTCTCGGAAGGCAAGACTCTGCTTCTTTCTTTTCTCCTTATTCCTATTTGTATGCCGGTGCTTATACCATCGGTCATGGCAACAAAGAAAATCGTCAGTGGTTCGGGTATAGCCGAAGTAATACCAGAATTGAGACTGCTAATCGCTTTTCTGTTCCTGATAACTGCGATAATGGTTCTTACTTTTGAGTTCGTGCTTGAAGAGTAAATGGATGCATAGCCAATGTAAAAAACCACGAGATTTCACAAGATTAACACAAGAAACAGAGGTTAATTGGGGATGAAATCATAGATGAAGCACTGAAAACCGATTATTATTATTATATTCTCGTGGAAATCTGTGTAATCTTGTGGTTATAAAAAGTGCCTTCGCCGGGAATAGCACCAATAACCTCTGCAATCTCGTCTTCCGTGAAGTCGTGTGGTATGATATAAAACGACCACTCGCGGTCTGCCCAGAAGTATTGGTAAGTAACGCCATCTGACGAAGTTTGATATACCTGCTTCTCAGCGATTGTAAGCTCCTTTAGATCGGATGCCCAACTCCCACCCCATTTTTGCATACCTACCTCCATCTTCTCGGTCTCGTCGTTTGCAATCGCCTCGTTTGGATACTGAGTCGTCCACAAGGTCAAGAATTTACCTTCTTCCATATTCATATAATGCACGATTGCTACGTCTTCAATATGCTCAATACTGCCCGTATGTGACTGTTTTACACGCTGCAGTGCATCCTCACCGCAGGATACTACTACCTTCTTCATGCCCAGGAGTTCATCGGGAGCGATTGCAGAAGCATTCACATTCAAATTTACGTTCTGGTTCAATTCAGGTGACGGTGTAGTAGCGGCATTCGGTTCACTCAGGAACTCAATGTAGCCGAAATACGACACTGCCGCTGTCGCTACCAGCAGGCAAGAAATGAGAATCACAATGTTTTTTTTGGTCGCTTTCATCGGGCGGTCCAGCAAGATTTTAATTTGTTTCCTCTCTTCTATCGTGGTAATTGAGGGGTTCTGCCCCACGATCCCGCAAGCCCTGTAGGGGCTTATGTGTAATCTCGTGGTTGGGATTGGGATTAATAGGGCACAACGGATCTTCAGCCCATATATCGCCCTCTTCCGCGTATGCCCTTATT
>CAZXYJ010000213.1:0-1861 GCA_964644925.1 uncultured Halobacteria archaeon
AAATAAATTATAGACACAGATTAACGCAGATTAACACAGATGATAAGAATCAATATGGTTAAACTAAAATAAATCTGCGTAAATCTGTGTAAATCTGTGTCTTAAATAGGATAATGTTATACTTTATATACAATGAAAAAACATCTCTTTAAACCTTTTAAGAAAAGGTTTATCAAAAACGCTTCGTAAAGAGAAAGCTTTACCAAAGAAATATTATGCTTTATATACATTAAGAAAAAGGGACAAAAGTTTAAGGGGGTTGAGTTAAGGTGGACGAAAACGCGTTGGTTTTTGAAGGAATGGAAGAGGAGGGTGAAGAAGAGGAAATAGAGGAGGGAGTGGACGACGGGTATGTAAAAGGGGAACAGAAGGAATACGGCGGCGCGGGAAAGGAGAAAGAGATGACGAACCTGATGGAACAGTTGAAGAAAAGGGAGAAGAAGGAGAAAGCCGCCGACCTCGTGAGTAAGTTAAGAGGGAAGAAGAAGGCGAACAAGAAGATAATGCCCTATGAAATATATGCAACTTCAGGGGAATAAACAACTTTTTCCGATGTCTTCATGTCAATCATGATTATAGTCATCCCGAAAATTAATAACCACAAGATTACACAGATTTCCACGAGAGAACAATAATAGAAAACATTTTCCGTGGTTCATCGGTGACTTTATCCCATATTAACCGTCATTTCTTGTGCTAATCTCGTGAAATCTCGTGGTTTATTAATTGTAATTTATTACTGGAATGACTATAATGCTCTGGGCACATTTGTCGTATTTATTTTACCAACCTCCTTATCTATCTATTCATGGAATATTCAATACTTGACTCGCTGCTTGATGTAAAGAAGCAGAAAATAGAAGCATTCTGCGAGGAGCGGCTGAACGCAGGAAGGAAGGCGTATGAAATCACAGAAGAAATGACCGAAGGTCTGAAGGAAATAGGGCGGGGATACAAGGAGATATATTTCGACGCCGAGCTGATGGTTTCGGGCTGGAATGCAAAGAAGCTACTGCAGCTACTCAAGCAGCCGCTGTTGCAAGAGGAGCTAAAAGAGGGCGTAAAAGAGCAGCGGGACAAGATAGGGAAAATCGTTATTGGGACGGTCAAAGGGGACGTGCACGATATAGGCAAAGAGATAGTCAGTATAATGCTATCTGCTGAGGGCTTTGAGGTCATTGACCTGGGAACAGAGGTAGAAAAGAGCAAATATGCAGAAGCGGTCGCGGAAACGGAAGCCGACATTGTTGCAATGTCCGCATTACTCACGACGACACGTGAATACATGGCAGAGGTCATACAGTATTTCAGGGAAGAAGGTCTGGAGGTAAAGATAATGGTTGGTGGTGGTGCGGTCAGCGAAGATTATGCAGCGGAAATCGGTGCCGATGCATACGGTAAAGACGCAGTTGATGCCGTCAGGAAAGCGAAGGAGCTTATTCTTATTGGATGAATGAGTGAATGGCGAAACAGAAGAGCCAGCTAATCGTTTCAGGAACAATTGTATATGGCGATGACTTTGAGGATAGGACGGGGTATGTGGTAATCGAAGGAGGGAAAATAAAAGAAATTGGCGAAGGGGGGAAGATAGAAGCGGATATGACGGGTATTGTAATTCCCTCGTTCGTCAATGCACATACCCACATCGGCGATTCTGTGGCAAAAGAGCCTGATTTTATGCCGCTGGACATGTTAGTGGGTCCTGGTGGCTTCAAGCACCAAATATTAGCTGAAACATCACATAACGAGCTTGTTTCTTCGATGAAGGACAGCATTGAGGATATTTTTGCTACGGGAACAGGACTGTTTGCAGATTTCCGGGAAGGCGGTGTTTTGGGTATTAAAGCACTAAAAGAAGCTT
>CAZXYJ010000214.1:0-1856 GCA_964644925.1 uncultured Halobacteria archaeon
GTTAGGTCAGGCATAAAGACAGGAAAAATGAACGAACACGAATACGTAAGGCATTTCACCGAACTCGTGGAGCTGGAGCGAGAGGAGCAGATGCGACTGCATGAAGAGGAAATGCAGAGATTAAGCGGCAGGGAGCGAGAAGAGAAGGGCAGAGCTTTTCTGCGGATGAAAGGCAAATCACAAGGTCTGGGATTGGGCGGCAAGCACTTAGTGCGGTTTAGAAAACAGAGCAAGGGCAATGAGACACTACCGGATAGCGAGATAGAAGTTGGCGTTCTTGTTTTGATAAGTAAAGCGGGCACGAGCCCGTGGGACGAGGACAACCCTACGGGGACGGTTGCCGAGAAGACTTCTTACTCCATCACGGTTGCATTTGACGATGCACCGCCGGGATTTGTTTTTCGTAAAGACCTCCGAGTAGACCTCTTTGTGAATGACATCACGTTTCAACGGATGATCGAGGCGTTAAAGAATTTCAAACGACTCCCAAGCGTGAGAAAGGCTAAACTGCTTGGTAATGCGACACCTGATTTTGATAAACTACGAGAACCTGAACCAGAAACGGGATTTTTAAATGCGAAACTGAATAACAGCCAGCGAGAGGCGGTTTTGAGGAGTTTAGCAGCACGGGATTTCTTCCTTATTCACGGACCGCCGGGAACCGGGAAGACAATAGCATGCATTGAGATTATCGCACAGCTTGTCGAGCATGACCGTGAGCAGAAGAGGAGCAGTAAGATTCTTGCTGCGGCAGACTCTAACGTGGCGGTGGATAATCTGGTCGAGCGATTGGATGAAATAGGCGTGGAAGTAGTGCGAATAGGGCATCCTGCACGTGTAATCCCTTCTCTAAGGAAAAGAAGCCTTGATTATCTGGTTCAGGCAGTGCCGGAATACATAAAGGCGCAGGAGCTTAGAAAGAAAGCCAACGCGATAAAAGAACGTATGAAAGCCTTTAGCGTGCCTGAAATGCGATGGCGCAGGGGTTTGAGTGACGAAACGATAATGCAACTTGCAAGTGAAGGGAAAACCACACGGGGCATACCGCGAGAAAAGATAGAAGGAATGCGGAACTGGCTTGATTTGAAACACGGCACGGATACGTTATTCAGCGATGCGAGAGCGCTGGAAGAGCGAGCGGTAAAAATGATTATCCACGATGCGGAGGTGATTTGCGCAACGAACAGCACCGTGGGTTCGGAGATACTCAAAGGCGAGTGGTTCGATTTTGCCGTTATTGACGAAGCAACGCAGTCCACTGAACCCTCTTCCTTAATCTCCGTGCTCAGGGCGAAGCGGTTTATCATGGCTGGCGACCACAAGCAGCTTCCACCTACGATTTTGAACGATGAAGCAGCAAGAGGAAACCTGAGCAAGAGCTTGTTTGAACGGCTTTTGGAGCTGCACGGGGATAAAATACGAGCTATGCTTGACGTGCAGTATAGAATGAACGAAGAGATAGCAGAATTCCCCGGTAAGGAGTTTTACGGCGGTAAGCTGAAGGCAGATGCAAGCGTGAAGGGACACAATCTGCGGGATTTGCTGCCGGAACCGAACTCGGGATTAAAGCCCGAAGACGCTAAACCGTTTTTGTTTGTTGATACCTGCGGCAGCGAAGGTTACAGGGAGAGGACGAGAGCAGGGTCTACATCTAAGGAGAACGCAGGAGAAGCGAAATTGGTCGTGGCTATTGCAGAACGGTTGTTAAGCTTGGGTGTGAAACCTGAGGATATCGCAGTTATATCACCCTACGTTGATCAGGTTGCACGCATAAAAAAGGAGTTCAGGGTGGAAGGGCTGGAGATAAAGACGGTAGATGGGTTTCAGGGTCGTGAGAAAGAAGTTGTGATTGTGTC
>CAZXYJ010000215.1:0-1834 GCA_964644925.1 uncultured Halobacteria archaeon
CTTATCATCTGTGTTAATCTGCGTTAATCTGTGTCTATAATTTATTTTTTCTTGATAAACCACCTTATCCGGATACAACTCCTTTGCGGCTGATAAAACATCCTCTATTTGCTTTCCCTCCTCCATTTCCGTTCCTATCTCTTCCTTATTCAGCATAAACGGCTCATCCAGCATTATTTTCGCCTCATCAAGCACCATCGTTGACCAGCTGACACTTCGCACATGCGAGCCATACCTTCTCAACATTTCAACCTTGAAAAAGTCCCGTGTCTGTTCGGGCGCATTAGTCAATGCGTATTTCACCCTATCCGATAAAGCCCACCAATCAACTTCGGGCAATGCTCGCTTTGCGAATGCCCGCGACTCCTTCGGATTGTAAAGGCAACTGCCTTTCAAACTGTCTTCGCCATCCTGAATGCCGTACAGCGCACTTTCGTCCACCAGTGCGTATTGGTTACAGACGCTTATTCCCTCAGCGGCATTCTTTGGCTCATAATTCACAAGCAATGCCAATTTTGTCACCCAGTCTATCCCATCCACGTATTTCTCGAGCTTCCGCGCTTCTAAGTCCTCTATCGCTTCTTTTAAGCCTTTCCTTCCTATTTCCGTCCATTTTTGGCCTCCTTTTTCCTCCCCCATCTCTTCATACATCACCTCTATCCGTTCGTGATAAAATCGTAGAATGGAAACGGCATCCGTGGACTCACCGCTCTTCAACTTTAGCTTCCACTCGCATTCCTGTGTATCTGCCGATATCTTTTTGAACGTTCTCACAGGGTCTTCTATCTCCGGTGCATCATCCAGGAACCCCAATTCAAATGCACAAATTACCATCGCTTGCGTGATATCACGCAAGAAAATCGCGTATTCAGAACGAAGCGCTTCGTAATGTATGTCGTGCAGTCGCCAGTATTGACGTGCAGCATGCGGCTGGTCTCGCGTGTTCAGAATGCCTCTGCCCGCTGTGGTCGAAAGAGAGGACTTATGAACGACAAACATCGCTCTTGGCGAAATAACAAACTTCACTCCCTCTTTACCTATAGTGTCTCCCGAAACAACGTCTCCAGCCCCGGTGAACAGTATTCTTGTAACCATCCAGGGTATTAACGCCTTTTCTACACGACTCCAATCCCTGCACGCTTCCCTTTTTGTTATTATATTCCCGTGTGTAGCGTACGTATTGGTCTTTACTCTTTTCGCACCCGCACCAGAGCGACTGAAGAAATTCGCAACGTTATTCTTATGGACGACCACTTTTTTCTTTAACGCCAGACTCGCCTCTTTTGACCCCATAAAAGCATATATCTCGGATGCTTTGTCGTATGCCACGGCATCAAAAGGGTTGTTGTAAGAAGGCGTTGATATTTCAAGATGCCCCATATCGTTATAAATCCGGCAGCCGTTTTCACCAAACGAAGAAGCTATTTTCGATTCATGCGCCTCTTGCGATACCTCGGTAGCGGTGTCCCAGTTCACATCGCGTGAAAATTTTCTTCGTTTTAAACCTTGAATCGCAGCGTTAACGAGCAAAGACGGGTTTAAACTTACTTTTATACTCAACGGATATTCCTGCTCTATCCCTCTTATCTTATTTTCCGTCCCTGCCACTTCCCTCTCTCCTTTATTAATAGATTACAAATAAAGAATTTATTAAAGAAAACGAAAAATCAAATGGGCAATTGGAAATGAAAAGGGAAGATTTTTTTTGACGAATGGAATGGGGATTGGAAGGGAAGGAAGGAAGAATTTCATACCAATCAAGCCGAACTGTTCAGACATAGGCAACTCACAGATAATAACTTACCCTCAACTACTACCTGTTTTACATATTAAT
>CAZXYJ010000216.1:0-1830 GCA_964644925.1 uncultured Halobacteria archaeon
ATATAGGACGCCGTTAACACAAAAATAACGGCTGCAGGGTAAACGAACGGCAGAGAGAATATATAGAAAAAGAACAGCGTGAAAAAGATAATCCCCACTGGTATCGCTATCCGCTTGTCCCTTCTATTTCTATATCTTATTCTACTGGTCATCAAGCCACATAAAACACCCATTAAAGCAATCAGAAGGAAAAAATACGGATAAAATTTCAAGGATAATTCGATGAATACAAGCATAAACGACGCTAAAGAAATTGCCGCCATGGTAATCGGGAACCCCTCGAAGTACACTTTGTCTTTTTCCAAAACGGAACCTGTGCTAAAAGGAGACCGGGTTTCTTTCGCGTCGAATCTCGCAAGCCTTAACATCCCGCTTATCACATACGCACCGCAGAGAGCCAATGTAATGTATGCGTAAGCGTAAACATGCAAATAGTCGTTGAGAAGCACGTACGTGACAATTGCAGGTGCGACACCGAAGGACACCATATCGGCAAGCGAATCAAGATATTTGCCTATGGGCGAACCGCCTATATTTCTCGCCACTACGCCATCCAATCCGTCAACGACCGCCGCGGCTAAAATCAATACAAGCGCATTTTCAATTGCGCTCGCATTCGCTTTACGCAGTACAAATAGTATCGCAGTGAAGCCGAACAAGGCATTGAGGACCGAGAGTAAATCAGGCAGTTTTATTAGCTTTAAAATGCTCTCGTCAGAAAAGTTAGTTTCGTTCATTTTTTGCATATAAAGTATAACGTCCTTCTATTTAAGACGCGGATTTACACAGATTTACACGGATTTTTTTCTTTTTTGTTGGGCAGTGTGGGTGGCGGGGCTATTTTTAACGGCATTGCTCTTTTCATCTTGTCTGTGTTAATCTGCGTTAATCGGTGTCAACAATTTATTTATCAAAATGTGCTTTCGCTTTACCCAGATAAAAGAAACGGTTTAAGCTGCGGTTGTAGTCACTCCATACGCCTTCTTTTCCTTTCGATTCTTCCTGCTTCTGTATCTGCATGAATTCCTTGAGCTGAGAATCGAGCAGGTCGGCATAACATAATGCCTGCGCTTCTGCAAACAAGGGCTTCACCGGGGAGCCCCAGTCACCGTAATTATGATGACTCAGGATAAGATGCAGCAACCTGAGCTCAAGTTCTTCAGGGAAACTTTTTATCTCTTTTATTTTTTCCCCCACCATTCGGTAACCCAGAACGACATGATCTACCAGCCCGCCTTCTTCTGTTACGTCTATCCGAAACGAATATTCATACGCCGCTGTTTTCCCTACGTCATGCAGGATGGCACCCGCAAGTAACAAATCCCTGTCGAGTTCGGAGTACAGCCCGCAGATGGTTTTGCATATCGCCACAACGGACTGCGTATGCTCGATCAACCCGCCGGAGTAATTATGGTGGTGAAATTTAGCGGCGGGAGCCCTCCTAAACGAATTGACAAAGGAAGGGTCGTGGAGAAAAGAAAAAACCAGTTGCTTAAGATATTCGTTCTCCATACTCTCCGCTGTTTTTAATAGCTCATCAACCAGAAAGTCTATGTTTTTCGATGTTATTGGCAGATATTCGGCGATGTCGCATGGTTCAGTACTTCTTTCAATCCCTTCAGGTGTGAAGATTAGCTGTAAACGACCTTTGAAGGATTCCATCACGCCCTTTATACGAACAACGTCGCCGGGGTCGAACCGAGATGCGACTTCTTCCGCGTTATTCCAGCACTTCGCCCATATACTGCCCGAGCCATCTCCTAATCGCACCTGCAGGTAGTATCCTTCTTTTCTGATAAATTCTTTTAGTTCCTTCTCCATTACCAGAAA
>CAZXYJ010000217.1:0-1818 GCA_964644925.1 uncultured Halobacteria archaeon
AAAGTATAACGTCTACTTATTTAGGACGCAGATTTACATGGATTTACGCAGATTTATTTTAGTTTAACCGTGTTGATCCTTATCATCTGCGTTAATCTGCGTCCCTAATTTATTTGACGGTTTTTATTTTTATTCCTGGAGGATGATATTGAACAGGTCTTAAAGGCACCACAATATGGTGAAAAATTCTTATCAACGTATAGGGATTAGATTCTTTATAAGATGCCAAGTAAAGACTTTAGAGTATCGCCAGAGTTAGAAAAAACAGAAGTAATAGAAACAGCACGCAAAATAGTAAAAGAAGGACTCGGACCTATCTGCGACAACTGCATTGGCAGACAATTTGCAAAGATTTCCTCCGGGCTATCAAACGCAAAAAGAGGGCAAATACTAAAAGAAGTGCTGAGAACGAAAAGGAATTTAGGCGAAGAAATAGAATTGCAAGGCAAATGCTGGGTATGTAATGGCCTGTTTGAGAATTTAGATGGGTGGGTGTTAAAGGCACTGGACGCGCTGAGAGAATATGAATTTGACTCGTTTCTCGTGGGTACAAAAGTAAGCGGGATGCTGCTGGAGAACGAGGAATTGATATGGGAGATTGCAGGAGCTTCTTACGCTGAGCCGTTAAAGGCGGAATTGAATAGAGAGATAGGAAAAAGAATAGAGCGAGAAACAGGAAAAGAAGCGGATTTTGAGCGACCTGACCTTGTAGTACTACTGAATTTATGGACGGAAAAGGTTGAATTACAGGTGAACTCGGTTTTCATTTATGGCAGATACAGGAAGTTCGAGCGGGGAATACCGCAAACAAGGTGGTTATGCCGTGAGTGCCGGGGTAGAGGCTGTGAGAAGTGCAATTACACAGGCAAAATGTATGCGGAATCCGTGGAGGAACTGATAAGCAGCTCGATATTGGCAGAGTTCAAAGGTGAATACATGGTGCTGCATGGATGTGGCAGAGAGGACATAGATGCACGAATGCTCGGTTCAGGTCGCCCTTTTGTAGTTGAGATAAAGGAGCCGAAACGGAGGAAAGTGGATTTACGGATGTTAGAGGATAAAGTAAAAGAAGAAAATGCGGGTAAACTGGAAGTGACGGGTCTTCAATACGTGAAACGAGAAATGGTAGCGCGGATAAAAAGTGCGAAAGCAGATAAGACTTACAGGGTCGGAGTGGGACTTAAGACAAAGGTGCTTGAAACGGATTTGAAAAATGTTCTAAATACGCTAACCGGAGCAGTGATAGAACAGAGAACACCAACAAGAGTATTACATAGAAGAGCGGACATCGTAAGGCGGAGGAAGGTGCATAGTGCAAAATTGATATCGTTTGACGAGTCGGTTTTCTTTATGGAGATAAGATGTGATGGTGGTCTGTACGTAAAGGAACTCGTATCTGGCGACGGAGGAAGAACGAAGCCAAATTTGAGCGAGTTGCTTGGAACCGAAGTCGAAGCGGAAGTGAAGGAGTTGGATGTGGTGGATGTTCTTTATAATTGCAATTAATAAACCACAAGATTCCACGAGATTAACACAACACTTTTTCTTTTTTTTAAAAGAAAACCTGTGCTAAAAGAAAAAACAAAAAAAAGTTTTCTTTGGTAAATTAATAAAGAATCTCGTGAGAATCTGTGTAATCTGGTGGTTAATACTTTTCGTATGCCTTGTGTATAACGAATATATTTATACAGTTATGGTCATTTATGCGTATGCAATAATGAGGCAAAAGGGATAAAATGGACGAGAGAGAGAAGATATTCCTTGATGAGGAAGAAATCCCAAAGGAGTGGTACAATATACAGGCGGACATGCCTTCTC
>CAZXYJ010000218.1:0-1792 GCA_964644925.1 uncultured Halobacteria archaeon
TTTTACTGACCAATCAAACCCCCGACACCAACGTCGCCATACCCACCGCCCCGGCATACTGCGAATACGGCGGTACAAGTATCTCAACGCCGAGCATATTCTCAAATTCTCGTTTCACTCCCTCTATCAATGACACGCCACCAACAAAAATAATCGGCGGTCGCATTTCCATCTCCTGTATCTGGTTCTCATATACCTGCTCAGCAACTGAGCGACACGCAGCAGCCGCTACGTCTTCTCTCTTCACGCCAGAAGCGAGAGCAACAACAAGGGCTTGTATCCCAAAGACCATACAATAGCTCTGTAATTCGTACCGCTCCTTCGAGTCCGTCGCAAGCTGCCCCAACTCGGTAATGTCTGCATCTACTCTACGAGCGGCTATTTCCAGGAACCTACCCGACGACCCAGCGCAAATACCGCCCAGGTTAAACGTATTTGCTATTCCATCGCGCATTAGAATCAGCTTGTTGTTCATTCCCCCCATGTCTATTACCGTTGCATCGCCTTTATGACATTTGGAAAGCAAAGCAGCTCCTTTTGATACCACGCTCACTTCCTCTAAGTTGAGGTCTGCCCTCAAGTGTTCGCCTACGAGTTCTCGCCCGTGCCCGGTCACGCCAATTGCTTCTACCTTCTTTTCTGGAATCCCCGCCTCTTTTAACGCCGCTTCTATCGCATCATCCGCGCTTTTTACCGGGTCTGTCGTTGGCAGCCATCCCTTCCCTATTATTTCGTTATCTCGCATCACCACGACCTTTGTAGTGGAGGAGCCGGAATCAACACCCATTGTAACTCCTTCTTGCTTCTCACGCATCAGAAGCGTCTTCCTTGTTATCAGCGTCTTCAGCGCCTCTAATCGTGAGTACAGCTCTATCTCCTTCGGCTTCTCCACGTTTGAGTATAATATCACCGGCATGTCCGTTCTCTCGTGCAGAAACCGCCTTATCGTGTCTCTTACTATCGTTCCCTCCGAACATTTGAAGCAGGTAAGCAGAAGAGCACCCTTTATCGCCGGGTCATCCAGCATGGATACCGCACTTGCCATCATCATGTTTAAAGATGGGCTTTCCGCCTCGAATCCAATCTCTTTACACGCCAGTTCCACCTGCGACAACTCCATCTCAGGATAAACCAATTCGATACCTACGCGCTCGGCTATGTCGTTAAGCATCCATTGAATTCCACTGTACTCCGTCCCGCAAGAAATCTGTGCAACCTTCGTCATTTTTGCCTTATTTTTTCTCTTCTTTCGATAATTGCTCTAAAAACTTCATTACCTCTGTGACCATCTCTTCTATCCTTTCTCCTCCTTCATACCGCACCTCCAACGTCGGTATCTTGCGCTTCCTTATCAAGAACTTGAAAAATTCATCAGCGACGGCACAGCCCATACAGCCGTAAGTGGGTGGTGCATCACTCAGTATTATCGAGGCTTCTGCTTTCTCCAGCAGCGGAGCGAGCAGACCTATTCTTCCTTTTAACCCCGCGGGTTCTTCCACTGATACATACCTCAACGCCCTTTTCAAATCCTCTTCGGTGATGTTTATCGGTGGTGCGTCTATTTCCGCATCCCTCACGTGCTCTCCTATTTCACGCATCAATACTAACGCCTCATGCCCCCCTCTTTCCACTAAATCCGACAGAATCATGCTATTTGGCGGATACACCAGTACTTTCATTTTCATCTCCTTCTCCCCCCTCTTCTCCTTCCCTTCCCTCTTGTTTTTGTTAGTTAATATATCCCTTAAAATTAAGATTAAAATTAAAAATAATTTTTGGCTATTAATTAGTT
>CAZXYJ010000219.1:0-1790 GCA_964644925.1 uncultured Halobacteria archaeon
CCCCAATTAACCTCTGTTTCTTGTGTTAATCTCGTGGAATCTCGTGGTTTATTATTTGCAATTTATTACTGAAATGACTATAATCATAACCACGATGCAGACAAGAGCGAAAACAAACGTGCTTCTTTTTGCTGTTCTTATCGCACCCGCTATATGCTCACTTCTCGCACCCTCAAAGCGTTCGCCCACGACGTAATGCCCGACCTTCTCCAGCTTCACTTTTAACACCCGGCTCATTGCCGCTATTGTCAAAGGAGCAGTTTCGTTCGCATAACCACGATTTCTCAAATCTCCATGTTTTGTACTTGAACCACCTGACAATAGAATCAAACCTGCAGCAATCCGCTCCGGCACGTAATTCAGCACGTCATCGGCTTTCGCAGAGAACCAGCCGAAATGCCGGTATCTCGTGGTCTTATACCCCACGGTAGCATCTAACGTATTTATCACTCGATAGAACATAGCACCAAAGACGCCGAAGAATGCGAAATAGAAGAGTGGGGCTATGACCGAATCAGTTATGTTCTCTGCTACGGATTCTACTGCCGCAGAATCGAGATGTTCCATATCTAAATCCGCTATGTCTCTACCGACTATCTTTCCTACTGCTTCTCTCTTCGCTTCTAAATTCCCCGCTTCCATTGCATACCTTCCATATCGTTCTAACCCCTTTACCGTGAAAGTCATCTTGAAAATGAGCGCTCCCAGGACAACATATAAAAGCCCGTAGTGGTAGTGTATGGGTATGCAGAGGAGCATTAAACAAGGTAAGCAGAAAATAAACAGTATCAATATCGGATATATTACGCCAAGGATTTTCTCCTTTCTCGCATCCCCCCTCTTCGTTATCCTATCAAAGAAATACATCAGCCGGCTTATCCACACAATCGGGTAATATTTTTCCGTTCTCTCCGGGGGGTCACCTACCGTTACGTCCATAAGTATTGCGATTACAAAAATAGCCAGATGAGCAAGCAGGAAGTTCATTTGCATTCTTATCTGTAATAATATCCCCCTTAGCCTTTTTGCTTATTGTGTAATTAAAGAATAACCACCTTCTATTTAAGACACAGATTTACACGGATTTACACGGCATGGACTTATTTATGTTTAACATTGTTGCTTTTTATCATCTGTGTTAATCTGCGTTAATCTGTGTCTACAATTTATTTTTTCTTGTCGTCTTGATTGCCAAGAAAACCTTTTCCTATCACGTAAACCTCTGCACTTCTTTTACGTGTGGCTGCTGGCGAATATGCCTTTGTATACCCGAATTTTTCCTGTACATCCTTGTAAAACTCGTTATAGCAAACACCCTGGAATATTTTTGCAACGAAACTGCCGTTATTCCGTAAAAGCGCAGAAGCAACGTTCAATACGGATTGAGCCAGCTCAAAAGACCGAAAATGGTCATAATCTCTGTTTCCACTTAACTTTGGCGATGCGTCCGATAAAACGACGTCCACAAAATTCTTTCCTTTCGAACTCTTCATTAATATTAATAGCGTCTCTTTGATCGTCTTTATCGTTTCCATTTCGTTTGTTATATCGCTTTTTACTGATTCCACGCCGTCTATTTGTTCTATTTGCTGCAAGTCCACGCTTATTACTACTCCTTTCTCTCCCACTATCTCTTTTGCAACCTGCGACCAGCCTCCCGGGGCGGCACCCAGATCTACAACCCAGTCGCCTTCTTTTATCACTTCAAACTTATTGACGATTTGCAACAGTTTAAACGCGGAACGTGCCCTGTAACCTTCCACCTTCGCTCTTTTGTAATATCTGTCCGT
>CAZXYJ010000220.1:0-1789 GCA_964644925.1 uncultured Halobacteria archaeon
GAAATCGCGATTTATTTAGGTGTTGGCGGCGTTTTTGGAGCGATAATAGGCGCATTTCTCGCAGGTTTAATTCCAACTTTAATTTTAGCAGGTATTTTCGTTGCTCTTTCTCTTGTAATAGTGTTAGGGGTATTTTTAGACCGAATTGTGCCAGCACTTGCTCATAAAATCGAGCTTACACATAAGAGTGCTTTCGCATCTTCTTTTTTTCTCAGCTTAATGGCAGCCATTCGAGGCGGAAGTGCGGGTTCTCTATTTCCCGCTTTTTTAAAAGCCACTGGGTGCGATATCCATAGAGCAATTGCAACCTCCTTATGTGTAACGATTTTCACATGTATTGGCGCTGCAATAATATTTTGGTCCCGTGGTGATATAATCTGGTTACCGACAATTTTTGCGCTCACAGGTTCAATGGTAGGAGCAAGGCTTGGAAGTGCTGTATCATTAAAAACCAAATCGGTCTGGTTGGAAATTGGTCTTGGGATATTGGTTGTGGCTCTTGCTCTTATTACCGTGTGTAAGGCATTATAGAAAGAAAGTATTTTCGTGCACTATGAACAGGAACAAATATCTGAAAGGGGTCAGCACAAATATACTTTTATTGGGCGTTGTCAGTTTCCTGAACGATTTAAGCAGTGAAATGATAATCCCGATTCTACCGATGTTCATTACAGCTTTAGGCGGTGCAGTATGGATTGTTGGATTAATCGGGGGATTACAAGACAGCATATCGAGCATCCTGAAGGTTCTTTCGGGATACTGGTCTGACAGATTAGGAAGGAGGAAGATATTTGTCTCTTCCGGCTATCTAACTTCCGCGGGCTTCAAGTTGCTCCTGTCCTTCTCCACGATATGGCAGCACATATTAATCTTCACAAGTTTTGAACGCGTGGGAAAAGGCTTGAGAACTGCACCAAGAGACGCAATTATCGCTGATTCCATGCCCGAAGCGAGAGGGAAGGGATTTGGAACACATCGAGCACTTGATACATCCGGCGCAATTGCAGGGTCGGTACTTGTTTTGCTTTTACTTTTGTTTTTCTGGCTCGACCTCGAACAAAAAGCATATCAAATTGGTTTTTATAAGTCAATCATATTTATAGCAGCGATAATCGCTTTTTTCTCCTTAGTGCCACTTCATTTTGTAAAAGAAGGAAAAAGAGAGCCGCAGGAGATAAGATTGCAGATAAGCCTGAAAAAACTGCCTAAGCAGCTTAAGTTGTTCATTGCGGTGGCAGCTCTCTTTGCATTAGCCAATTTCACCTACATGTTCTTCATATTAAAGGCAATGGATGCTTTCATGCCAATAATGCCCGTGAAGGAGTCAATCGCACTTGCTATACTCTTATATGTCCTCTTTAACACTTTTTATGCCTTGCTTGCCATTCCTTTTGGCACGCTATCAGACAGAATAGGAAGGAGGAAAGTGCTTATTTTTGGCTACTTCCTGTTTTCTGTAACCTGTCTCGGATTTGCTCTTTCCGATTCGCTCGCCGCCTTTATAGTTTTATTCCCCCTTTATGGCGTGGTTTATGCGATGGTGGACGGGAACCAAAGGGCTTTCGTATCCGACTTATCCACAGAGGAACTAAGGGCAACCGCTTTAGGCAGTTTTCATACGGTAATCGGCTTGGTAGCGTTACCCGCAAGTGTAACAGCGGGAATCTTATGGCAAACGATTAGTCCAAATGCAACCTTTATTTATGGCAGCGTAATCAGTCTCATCGCTGTTGTTTTGTTCGTTATTTCTTCTCGCTAAGCCTCTTCTTTTTATAGTCATTCCAGTAAC
>CAZXYJ010000221.1:0-1782 GCA_964644925.1 uncultured Halobacteria archaeon
TCTGCTAATCGGTCAAAGCCAAAAGCAAAACCCGTAGAAGGCGTGTCATCACCGCCAAACAAAGTAGCCAGCCGATAGGAACCGCCACCGCATATCTGATTCTGTGCACCTAACCTGCCTCCTGTTTCGTATATTTCAAATACCATTCCCGTGTAATAATCCAGACCACGGGCTATTCCAGGTCTTAAACTATATACAACGCCGTAATAATCGAGGATTTGCAGCAGCATCTCCAGTTCCTTCGCCGCATCGCTGTCAGAAACAATTATTTCGCGCTCACGTGCTTCCTTTAGTGCATTCTTACCCTTACCCTTTACCTTTAAATCCACCAGGCTTATCAAATCATCAATCAAGTCCTTTTTTGCACCCGTCGCACGCAAAAGCTCGATTACCTCTTCTCTTTCTCCTTTGTCTATCAACCTCATCACGCTGTTTATCTGGTCCACCTCAACCCGTGCAGCTCGTAATACTTCCCTTATCAGACCTACATGACCCACGTACAGCTCTGCCTTTATGTGTATGCCTAAAGATTCCAAAATATGGTAAGCGAGTGCGATTATCTCCGCTTGCGCCTCCGGTCGGTCAGACCCGATTATCTCTGCGCCGAACTGCCAGAACTCTCGGTAACGCGACTTCTGCGGCTCTTCATACCGGAAGCAATTGCCGAAATAATAAACCTTCGTCGGTTTCGGCGCCATCTTCAGCTCGTTAACGTACATTCTTATAACCGGCGCGGTAAGTTCAGGTCGCAGTGCTAAGTGCCTGCCGCCCTTATCGCGGAATTCATACATCTCCTTCAGGATTCCCTCGCCGGATTTTACCGTGAACAGTTCAGAGCGCTCAAAACTGGGTGTTTGTATCTCTCCATAGCCCCATTTCTCTGCGATGTCCCGCATCCGCGCTTCCATTGTTCGCCTCTTCCTCATCTCCTCAGGCAGGAAATCTCGTGTCCCCCGGGCTCTTTCTATTCGCATTCTTCTAAATAAGACAACAAAGTTTTATAAATAATCTTGTGAAAATCTGTGTAATCTTGTGGTTAATTATTTTCGGAATGACTATAATTATAGAACCATGAACTTCAGACTGATTTTCGTGCTCGATTTGCTCGATGGTGTAGTAGTGCATGCGAAGCGAGGAGAGCGAGAGCGATACGAGCCAATTCAACTCTTCAGTTCTATCGTCGGGTCCTCTGACCCTGTCCGTATCATAGAAGAGCTAAAACCCGTGGATGTTTATATCGCTGACCTGAACAGGCTTATGGGCACGGGTTCTAATAAAGGGATAATAAAGGAGATAAGGGATAATAACAGAAAAGCGAGACTAATGGTAGATTATGGTATAAAAACGGTGAATGACCTGGAAGAAGTTGCTGAAGCCGGAATAGCCGATAGTATCATTTTAGGGACGGAAACGGCGTCTATGGAATTGATTGACGTGGTATCGAAAAATAATAATTTAGACATAAGCGTAAGTGTAAGCGTTGACCTTTTCAATAAACGGGTGCTGACGAAGGATAAACACGTGAAGACGGACCCGCTGCTGCTAATAAACGAGTTGAACGAGTATCGCGGCGTACGGGACGTAATCGTGCTGGAACTGGACAGAGTAGGAACAAAAAGGGGAATAGACTTCGATTTCCTCGCTCGTGCCGTTGACGTCTCGGAACATAACATTCTGTGTGGTGGCGGCGTTAGCGGTTGTGAAGATGTAGATAAAATGCGAAGGTTAGGCGTAAAAGGCGCTCTGGTTGCTACCGCAGTCCACGATGGGAGTATTCCTGTG
>CAZXYJ010000222.1:0-1759 GCA_964644925.1 uncultured Halobacteria archaeon
GCGAGATAATCGCCACTATGCAGGTACGCCCTCACGCGACATCCGCCGCAGATGTCCTTATATTTACATGTGGCACACGTGCCTTTTACCTCACGATTTCGCAGTTCAACAAAGACCTTTGAGTTCAATATCTCACGAAGACTCATCTCCCTTACATTTCCCGCTTTTACGTCTAACAGCGGACATGGCACGACATCGCCGTTCGGTTTGATAGAAAGCATACCGATAGCTGCTCGACAGCCGGGAATCTCCGTATAAAAGAAATCGGGAACGAAAGAACCTGCTTCTTCTTTTCGTTTCAGTATCACCCAGTACTGACATGCCTGTGTCGTGCATATTTCGAGTTCCCTTCTTTTGTCCTGTTCCTCGTATAGCTGCATCAGGTTCTCCGCATACCGGACGCTGCCGAGTTCACTATCTGGCATTACTTCCTTTCCCCTGCCCATAGAGACGTAATGAAAAAACCTGCACTGTCTCGCATCCAGAAGTTCAGCTATGTCAATAATCTTCCCCGTCTCTTTCTCGTTCTGTTTCATTATACAGGGGTCAATCACCAAACCCAATCCCGCATTTCTAACCGCTCTCGCACTTTTTGTCGCCTTCTCAAAGACGCCTTCTCCTCTTATTGCGTCATGTGTCTTTTGAGTGCCGTCAATAGGTATTATGACGTCTTCGACACCCGCGGTTTTCAAACGAGCAGCGACTTCTTCGCTGAGCAATGTTCCATTTGATGCGAGCGCGACGTGCAAATCTCGCGCTCTACAATAACAAATGAGGTCAAATATGTCCCTTCTCAGCAATGCTTCTCCACCGCCAAAGGTGACGCTCGCTTTGTCGCCAAATACGTTTGATATTTCGTCAATGAGTGCAAAGGATTCCTCTGTGCTGAGTTCGTCCGCTAACGGCGTGCCTGCTTCGTAGTAGCAGTGTTTGCATCGCAGATTACACTCGCGCGTGATGTTCCAGTTGATGTTGTATTTGGGCATTTGATTTCCCCTTGTTGTAGATAAAGTATAACCACCTTCTATTTAAGACACAGATTTATTTTATCATCTGTGTTAATTAATCCCTTTCAGGGCTTGCGGGGACGTGGGCAGAGCCCACGAGCGTTAATCCGTGTCTATAATTTATTTTGCCAGGCGATTTTCATAATCTTCGAGATTTGGCAAATAATCGGCGAAGTCTGACTCAGCGGTTTCTAATGCCTCATTAAAGAGCATCCACAATTGCCAGCGAGTACTATCGCTTTTTATTTTCAGAAAGTCCACGAAATCACTCACTTCTCCGATGAGAGATTCTGGCAATTCGTGGATTTTGTTAACGGTTGCTTCATAGCCCGTCATTTTTATTTCCCTCATTTAATTATGTATCCTCCATAAAATAAAAAGCTTTTTCCCTTTTAGTGCTATACAGTTTTTCGCTCTCTATACTGCATTCATACGTTCTTTCTGAAATTAAGCACTTTTCCTTTTTCAAAATCCTCGTTATCATGAATAAGCGTCCTGGCATATTCATTTTCAACATAAAAATTCGCACTTTCTATTTCTTCTTTTGCCTCCGATTCCATGTGTTTGGGCCAAACGGAAATAATAGCATCACTTTTTGAAACCCTGTAAACTTCTTCCAGTAATTTCCTTCTATCAGCCACCTGAGAAAAATAGTAAGAATGAAAAACATCGTACAGAAGGACTATATCAACAGACTCATCCGCCAAAGGAATTTTCAACTCGCCTGATGTATCTATTCTTTTTATATTTTC
>CAZXYJ010000223.1:0-1731 GCA_964644925.1 uncultured Halobacteria archaeon
ATGAGAAAATCCGCCGGTACTTCGAGCTCGGCTGCGAAGTAAAAGCTTTAGGCCGAGGACATATCCAGCGAATAAAGGAAGAAGTGAGGAGAAGTTAAAAACCTAAAGCTAAAAGCGAAAAACTACAATTCAAAATTTAAAACTTTTGGGTTTTACGCTATGGTTTTGTGTTTTTCGCTTTGCATTTAACGCTAATCAAGATGGATATTAAGAACAAACGAATAGCGATTTTGGCGCCGGTAGCGTGGCGGACACCTCCGCGGGCCTACGGGGCGTGGGAAACGGTGGCCAGTAATATTACAGAAGGCCTGGTGGCCCGCGGGTGGAAAAACGTAACGCTGTTTGCCACTAAGGAATCCATAACAAAAGCAAAACTTGTAGGTTTTGTTGAAACAGGTTACGAAGAAGATAAAACGCAAATCCCGCTGGTCTCAACGTGCCTGCATATTTCGAAGGTGGTGCAGCGGGCGGATGAATTTGACCTGATTCACAACAATTTTGATTACCTGCCCTTAACGTACCTGCCGTTTATAAAAACCCCGATGCTGACTACTATCCACGGATTTTCCTCGCCGGATATACTGCGGGTTTACCACGAGCACAAAGACACTTATTATGTTTCCATCAGCGATTCTGACCGCGACAAGGATTTGCCCTATCTTGCAACAGTCTATAACGGTATAGACCTTTCGAACCTAACTTTTAGAGAAACGCCGGGGGACAAGCTCGTCCATTACGGACGAATACATAACGACAAGGGGACACATCTGGCCATTGAAGTCGCAAAAAAATGCGGTATGGATTTGATAATAGCGGGCATTATTCAGGACCAGGAGTATTTCGACACCCTTATCAAGCCGCACATCAATGATTCCTCGATTCAGTACATCGGCCCGGTTAATCCGGTGCAGCGTGATGCGCTTCTTAAAGAAGCGTACACAGTTATTCATCTTAATCTGATTCCCGAACGGTTCGGCCTGGTGATGGCGGAATCGATGGCTGCGGGCGTGCCGGTAATCGCAATGGATTTAGGCTCCTGCCGCGAGGTCATTGCGGATAAGCAAACCGGCTACCTGGTCAACGGAGTCGATGAAGCAGTAGAAGCCGTCGGCAAGATAGAGCAGATAGACCGTAAGAAATGCCGACAGCGCGTGGAGGAGAATTTCAGTATCGACAAGATGGTCCAGGGCTACGAAAAGGTGTATGAAGAAATCTTTCGCCGAGAAGGAAAATACTGAAATAGCAATAACCCCCGATTCAAGAATCGGGGGCTAAAAAAGAAAATACGAATGATTGGATATATGTTGACTTGGACAACCTATGGGAGCTGGCTTCAGGGAGACGAAAGAGGCTGGGTCAAAAATGGAAGAATATTACAACCTGATAGCAAGCTATATCTGACGAATAAACAAAAACTAAAAAGAACGCCCGTCAAATTAAAAGAAACACAAAAAAGATTAGTGAAAGAAATTATCTCTGCCGAATCAAAAAAGATAAATCAGAAGATATACGCCCTTACTGTCTGCAGTGATCATATTCATATAGTTGCCGAACCCTGTTCAGAATCAATATCGCAGATAGTACAACGATACAAACGTGTAAGCACTTATACCTTGCAAAAAAACGGATTTAACGGGAAAGTATGGACTAAAGGTTACGACAAAAGGTACTGTTTCGATGTAAAAGATTTGAAAACCAGAATAGATTATGTTTTAAGACACGGTTAAAGTA
>CAZXYJ010000224.1:0-1731 GCA_964644925.1 uncultured Halobacteria archaeon
GATGGCGTTACGATACAGCGAGCGAGTGAACGAAGTTTAGAAGCGGGAATGAATTCGGATGTGTATTTTGAAGTCGCAGCGGGGATAAAAGGGGTGGAAAAAGTCTGCCTTACTTATTACAATTTGGTGCTGCAACGAGGTTTGGAAGATTTTATATCGGATTGCGAATCGGCAGGAATAAAAGGTTTAGTCGTGCCGGATTTACCCGTGGAGGAGTCAAAACCACTGCTGAGAATATGCGACAGGCATGAAACGGACTTGATTTTTCTTATCGCACCTACAACGACCGAGAAAAGAATGGCACGGATTCTGGACGTTGCATCAGGATTTGTTTACGTTGTCTCGCTGCTTGGCGTTACCGGCGCACGGGAGCATATTTCTGATGCTATACACCCGCTTATCCGAAGGATACGAGAAGTAAAAACATCCGTACCCCTGGCGGTGGGATTTGGCATCTCAAAGCCAGAGCATGTAAGAACGGTTTGCGAAGTCGCAGATGGAGCAATCGTGGGTAGTGCGTTTATACGGCTGATAGAGAAGGGACTGGAGTCTAAATCTAAAGCGAGCATGCTTCGTGAGATAGAAGAATACACAAGGAGTTTGAAAACGGGGACAAAAATCGTTTAACACTGTACTGCCGATTTTTTTTTCGGCGATATTGCTATTGGCATATACTTAAATCAAGTGATTTATCACCGCTGAGAGCGCAGAGACCACAGAGTTTTAAGTACATCATATTTATCTCTTAAAAAAATCAACTTAATGTTAGTATTAGCACTAAGACATAGCCCGGTAGTGTAGGGGTCAATCATCCGAGGCCCTGGACCTCGTGACGTCGGTTCGAATCCGTCCCGGGCTATTACTGTCGCAATTGAAGATGCAAGATACAGGATACAAGATGCAAGTCAGACCTGTATCAACTTCCGTCTATTTAAGACGCGGATTTACGCGGATTTACACAGATTTATTTTAGTTTAACCGTGTTGATTCTTATCATCTGCGTTAATCTGCGTTAATCTGTGTCCCCAATTTATTTTCTGTTTTCTTGATTGCAATTTATTACGGGAATGACTATATTTAATGAATAATGGCAGTGAGAATAGGTATAATCGCAATACAGGGCGATGTGGAAGAGCACATCAGAGCGGTGGAGAAGACTTTAGCGGAGAGTGCGGAGCAAGGCGAGGTAGTAAAGATCAGGCATCGGGGCATAGTCAGCTCATGTGACGCCATTGTGATACCAGGCGGTGAAAGCACAACGATAGGCAGACTAATGGAGCGAGAGGGTATCTTGCCCGAGATACGAGAAGCAGCAGGTGACGAGAAGCCAATATTGGGCACCTGTGCAGGTTTGGTATTGCTGGCGAAAGAGGGAGATGAAGAAGTTGCAAAGACGGGGCAGCCACTGCTCGGGTTGATGGATATACGAGTAAAGAGGAACGCATTTGGCAGACAAAGAGAATCATTTGAGGTGCCGTTAAGGCTGAGCATTTTCGAGGAGCCGTTTCATGCCGTATTCATTAGAGCACCGTTTATAACCCATGCAGCAGATTCAGTAGACGTGTTAGCAACCTTGAACGGGCATATAGTAGCGGCAAAGCAGAGAAACCTAATGGCGCTTTCTTTTCATCCCGAACTTACCGAAGACCGAAGAATTTATCATTATTTCCTCGATTTATAGTCATTCCGAAAATTATTAACCACCAGATTACACAACACTTTTTCTTTTTT
>CAZXYJ010000225.1:0-1709 GCA_964644925.1 uncultured Halobacteria archaeon
TTGCAGACGGCAATGGTGCAGAGATTCCGTATTTCTATTTCTTTGAGGTAAAGGAAACCGATAATCGTGCCAATATTGATAGGATAACCTCTCAGTGTGTTTTTTATCGTTACCAAAAAATATCGCGAGAGGGCATTCTCAAAAGGAATAAGTGATTTCTCCGCCTCATAAGACGATAAAGCCCCGGTTAACACTTCCTTATATGCCGAAGCGGGCATCAACTGAACGGCACTGCTCACGTTCTCCGCGGAAATCGAATCATTCATTGCACCGACATCGAGATTAAAATCAAAACTAAATCCATCAGGCAAAAGATATTTCCTTATCTCCGCTTCCGCAATCCCTTCGGATTTGCAGCGCAGCAAAATCATGAGATTCGTAAGGTCAAGTTCAGTCCCAACAATTTTTCTTGCTATTTCCCTATCCGCTCCGCTCAGCCGTTCTACCTTTTCTCGTATGGCAGCCGCGATTTCATCATCAAGCGCATTCTCGAGGATTAAAACCCGCTTGCTTTTTTCATATTCCGGTAACGCTTCTTCTAAAACACGCTTATATGGATTCTCCGACTGTTTTATTACGTTTTCTATCGAATCCGCCTCGGTCAACCTGCTTATTCTTCGTTTGAAGAAATCTTCAACCGGGAAAAACATAGGTGCTTCTGCGGTGCTTGTTCCTGTTCCCGTTTCTGTTCCAGTTCCAATTCCATGGACTTCCGCAGCTTTAGCTCGGATAACTGCTTTCAGATTCTTTACCTCCAATCGCCTGAGGAATTCCACAAAAACATCCCTTATCGCACCCGCACCTTCCGTTGATTTTATCACCATTAAATACTGGTCAATCAGGTCTTCCTTCAGCGTTATCTCTATTTTTCTTGCTTCTACACCTACCAAAGCCGCCTTCGTTAATTTGTCTTTGTACGCTGCGGTAGTATCCATTAGTGAGGACAAGAAATCTTCACTGCGAGTATCTACGAGTTCTCTTAGTCTTCTCTCGTCCATAAGCTCACTCATCCTTGCTCTTATCCTCGCATATACATACGCGTATTTCGATACAGCCATCGCTTCTATTTCACCTCGCAACACTTTTTCTTTTTAGGATTTGGGATTTCCCAATAGAGGATGGGGCCGCGGAGATTTGAACTCCGGTTACCAGCTCCCCGAGCTGGGAGGATAGCCTGGCTACCTTACAGCCCCTGAGATTATTTATTTATCTCTGTTATAAATAAAAGTGTGCGACGATGGTAAGTTTAAAGGAAATGCAATTAAAAGAAGTGAAAGGCGTTAGAATAGGAAAAAAGATGAGTGTAGATGACCTCGTAAGTGCGTTTGGAGGCTGCGCATTCGGTGCTGGCAGATTAGCAATAGCGGCGGATATATACGAAGAAATGCAGACGGAGGAAACGACAAAATTCATCGGTATTGCCGGTGCTCTGGTTCCCGCGGGAATGCGAAATGTGATAGCAGAGATGGTGAGAGAGCGAGAGGTGGACGTAGTGGTAACAACGGGTGCAAACCTCGTGCACGACATTATAGAGGCTCTTGGCGACCACCACTATAAAATAGGCGTGGAAGGCTCAGGTCTGGCTGCAAGTGCAGAGGCGAATGACGAGATGGTGTCTGGGACGGAAACTGAAACTGAAACTGAGACACCAACACCGATAGACGATATATGGCTGAGAGAGCAGGGGTTGGAGCGAATATACGACGTGA
>CAZXYJ010000226.1:0-1696 GCA_964644925.1 uncultured Halobacteria archaeon
TTATGTCTCATGGCTTGCGAGTTAGTGGGCGGGGAGATAAAAAAGGCGCTGCCAACTGCGATATGTATAGAATTCTTCCATAATTTCTCTTTAGTGCACGATGACATAGAGGATGAAAGCAAGCTGAGGCGTGGAGAGCCAGCTTTGCACGTAAAATATGGGGTTCCTATTGCGGTGAACGCCGGAGATGGGCTATATGCTTTGAGTTACGAAGCGTTGAAAGCGAACAGGGGCTTACTGGGTTTAGAGCGAGCGTGGGAGATATTTGAAGAGATTGCAGAGCTTTGTGTTGTGCTTTCAGAGGGGCAAGCGATGGACCTCGAGTTTAAGGAGAGGAAGGAAATGGGCGAATTGGACGTAATAGAGACGCTGAGGAAGAAGACCGCGAAACTGTTCGGGGTTTCCGCTAAGTGCGGTGCTATTGCTGGTGGGGCATCGCACGAGACAGCGGAGGATTTAAGCAGTGCATGGGAGGACATCGGAATTGCGTTTCAGATACGAGACGACATTCTCAACGTGTTAGGGGAAGAGGAGAAATATGGGAAGAGGATAGGAGAGGATATTGCAGAAGGAAAACCCACTTTGCTCCTTGTTAATTGTTTGGAGCACTGTGAAGCGCGTGAAAAGGAAAATATTTACGAATGTTTTCATAATTACGATAAAGCAAAAATAGGAGAAGTCGTAGATTTGTTCAGGAAGTATGGTTCAATAGATTACTCGGAGGGAATAGCGATGCGATATCTGCATAGAGGAACAGATAAGATAAGAAAGATGGATATAAAAGGAAAAGGAGAAATAGAAGGTAAAAGTAGAGAAGAGATAAAGGAGAAGATGGTGGCTCTGGCGGAATATTTCGTGGAGAGAGAAAGATAACAAGAAAGAATAATTTTTGATAATCGGACGCAGATGAACGCAGATAATCAGGATTTTAAACTTAATTTTGGCACTAAACCGGAAGTTAAACGTAAGGCATTTGATAATTTGAGGAAATAGTTTTCTGCGTAAATCTGCGTCCTAAATAGGCAGGTGTTATACTTTATATACAAAGAGAAAGATAATGAAATAGATGGAGCGGAACAAGGATAAGAGATTCGGAAGAGGTGCAAATACCTGCAGGCGATGTGGTAGGAAACGGGGATTAGTCCGTAAATACGGGATTTATCTGTGCAGGCAGTGCTTTAGAGAGATAGCACGGGAAATAGGATTTAAGAAATACAACTAACAAACTTTTCTTAGAAAGAAAAGCTTTACCAAAAGAAGAGAGGTTAAATATATAGGAATGATAAAAAATAGGAGGAAAGAATGTCGCTAAATGACCCGCTTGCGGATGCCCTTTCGCATATAAAGAATACGGAAAGAGTAGGGAAGATGGAATGTGAGATAAAGCCCGCTTCAAAACTGATAGGGAATATGCTGGGTGTAATGCAAGAAGGCGGTTACATAGAGGAGTTTGAGTTCGTAGAAGATGGAAAAGCAGGCGTCTTCAAGGTGAAACTGCGTGGTAAGATAAACAATTGCAATGCGATAAAACCGAGGTTTTACGTTCGTGCGAAGGAATACGAGAAATGGGAGAAGCGATTTTTACCTGCGAGGAAATTCGGTTTGTTGATCGTTACGACTTCAAAAGGAGTGATGGCGCATGAAAAAGCGATTGAAGCGGGAGTAGGCGGGCAATTGCTGGCTTTTGTGTATTAAA
>CAZXYJ010000227.1:0-1688 GCA_964644925.1 uncultured Halobacteria archaeon
TTCCGCGTACATAACGCATAATCGCTACATCTCTGGTATTAATCCCTACAATCCGCTCATTGATGCTTCAGATCATTCCTGACTATACTCTCACGCAGCCTTGTTTGTCGTATTTCTATCTATCCTTCAAAATACCTATCCACACCCTTATAGTCAAACTTCTCCGCTTCCAGCACGTTCCGTATAAAGTTAAACAGCTTCATCCGCGTGTCCAGCGATATGCTTGGATACCATACAGGCGAAGCAACTACAAGCCCGCGGAACGCATAAAACGGCTGTATTACCTCCAGTAACTCGTAATCACCCGTCTTTTCAAGATACGTATCAAAAAACAAGTCATATAACTTCTTAAACCCACGGTCAATCTCATTGCCCTCTGTCTTGAGCAGCCCGAAGAAGAGATAATTTATGGTCATCGCAGAGACGTCGTCAGCGGCTTCCCCGTATTCTCCTCGACTGCGGTCAAGCACGGTAAAATCGGTTCCTTTGCGGAACATAACATTCCATGGGTGGAAATCACCATGAACCATGCACAACCTTTTTGTTCTCTCCTTCAGCTTCCATCTCCAGTCTATACTGAGCTTCTCTATATCCCTGAGCTCTTCGCCTGTTATGAACTCATTTCGAGGCGGATAACTATCCGTGAGCCCGAATATACATTCGCTATGCCCCACCAATTCCCTTATCCTTCGCACATAAAGTTGCGTATCGTCTCTTTTGACCGCGTGAATATCAGCCAAATATGCAGCCAGAGCAGATGCCCTTTCCTCATCCTCTCCTCTCACTTCCCCACCGCCCCTTAGCCTATCCAGATCTTTAACGTATTCTGCGCCTTCTACTTTATCGCATGTGATGAAATACTCCTCCGCATCACTCGCGGATTCCATCCTCCCGTCCCGTGTAAAGTAACCGACATCAATCGATTTTACGTGTTTCGGCAGCGTATTAAACGCATGGTGCTGCCATATCAGTATTTGCGCACGGTCAGCGAAATGGTCATGCCCAAATCCATCCCCCCGCATCGATGAGATAACCACTTCTTTTATTTCTCCCGCGCCGCCCGTCTGGAACTTCACGAAATACGGTTTGCCATATCCAAATCCTTTTATTTCTCCTAAATCTTCCTTTTGTTCTTGCGACTCCAATCCCAACTCTTTTACACTCAGTACACGCAACGGCGTTTCGTACTTAGTCTCCAAATATTCCTTTATTTTTTCGTTCATCGTTTCTCCGTTCTGCATACACCCTGTCGGTGCAGGCAAGACAATCGCTCCAGTAGAAACATACCTGAAACAATATCTTTATTATACCCTATTACCTTCACGTTCATATTGAAATTATTATTACAAAAATAAAATATAAAAAGAGGGGTAAAAAGAAGAAATGGAAAACCTGTTCGATGGCCTGATGGGAGATGGCAAGGTATTTACAAACCGCGAGGTGCTTCGCCCTACCTACGTCCCTGAGAATTTACCGCATCGGAAGAAGCAGATAATGTGTTTAGCAGATACGTTATCATCCGCGTTAAAAGGGGGAACACCTTCTAATATCGTGATATATGGTAAGACAGGAACAGGCAAGACCGCTACGGTGAAACATGTAAGCAAGGAATTAGAAGAGATGGCAGGGAAAAGGGGCAGCAAATGTATCATGCTATATATCAACTGTGAGGTATTTGATACGCAGTA
>CAZXYJ010000228.1:0-1629 GCA_964644925.1 uncultured Halobacteria archaeon
AAAGAAGTGGGTGCCGATTTCATCTTCACCGGCGATGTTCTGGGTGAAAGACCCATGAGCCAGCACAGGAAAGCATTAGAACTCGAGGAAAAAGAGGCGGGATTGGAAAAAATGGTTTTGAGACCGCTATCCGCAAAACTGCTCCCTGAAACAATTCCCGAGCGCGAAGGTTTGGTGGACAGGAGCAAACTTTGTGCAATAAAGGGAAAGAGCAGAAAACCCCAGATTGCGCTTGCAAATAAGTTTGGCATTCTGGAAGAGGAGTACCCCACTCCTTCTGGCGGTTGTCTCTTAACCTACCGCGAATTTGCATCTAAGCTGAGGGATTTGTTCGACCAAGATGAACGAGTGACGATGAGAGATGTAAGGGTACTGAAAATAGGCAGGCATTTTCGGTTCGGGTCGTCGAAAATAATAGTGGGAAGAAATGAAGCGGAGAATATGCTTCTACTGGATTTGAAGAACACAGAGGATTATGTTTTTGAGGTGCCTGGTTACGGGAGTCCAATAACGATTTTGGAAGGCGAAAAGAGCAGAGAAGCGATTGAAGTCGCAGCAAAACTGACCGCAAGATATTCTGATGCTGCTGTGAGTGCCGAAGGGAAAGAGGTGTTAGTGGAAGTTAAGTATGAAGATAAGGAACAAAAAGAAGTTCAGGTTAAGGTTACGTCAATAGCTGTTCCGCCTGCAGATGAAAATGAAGTTGCTCGGCTGAGGATATAATAATCAGGGGATAGCGGTTTGGCGGGTTAGAGGTTTAGCTAACGAGCTGAACCGCTAATAAACTAAATCTCTCTTCCTTCTATTTAAGACACGGATTTACACGGATTTACGCAACACTTTTTCTTTTTCAAAAAAAAGAAAACCTGTGCTAAAAGAAAAACAAATTTCTTTGGTAAAGTTAACTTTCTTTTTGAAAGAAAGGTTTGTGTTAATCTGTGTAATCTGTGGTTAATAATTTTTAATTCTCACGATTTCCGGAATTTTACCCCATGTTGCCAGCGTGTCTTTATATATCACAAGCGCACCTTTGATGCCTTCCACGTGTTTAATCACCCCGAATGCTTTTGAAACCGACTGGGCGTCGGTTACGGAATTACCGAGCGCAGTAGCTGCCGCATCGGACAAAGATGCACTATTGCTTATCACTGTTGCCGCATCGGCGTTTCCGAAGCTTATGGAATGCCCCACCGTTCCTGAAGACGTGCACACACCCAACAAGGAAGAAGAGGGGTGCAGCTTAAGCGCAATTCTGTTCGAGAAGGGACTTTCTCCCGCATATATACCAACCCGCACTTCCCTATCGCTTATTAATGCAACGTCACCACCATTATCCACCATTGCATAAGTCGCTCCTGCATCGTGCATTGCTTCCACTGCGAACTCCGCCAACGTTCCTGCCACCGCGGACATCGGTCCAATACCGAATTTTTCCGCTGATTCCTTCATTCTTGTTACTATCTCGGGTATCTTATTCTTATCCTTTTCTTCTATCTGGTAACCTTCGATCGTTACAAGGAGATACGGGTGCCATCGCGTAAACCGCTCCAAATCGTTCCTACGCCGTTTTAGCTCCTCTTTCGCTACCTCTATGTACCTCTTTTCATCCGCGGTTATCCATACGAAAGT
>CAZXYJ010000229.1:0-1621 GCA_964644925.1 uncultured Halobacteria archaeon
AATATCGTTGCAGACATGAAAACGATGGACACGGGTGCGATAGAAATGGAGATGGCAGCGAAATCCGGCGCTTCTGTGGTCTCTATACTTGCAGTTGCCGATAACGCCGTGATAGAAGAGGCGGTAAAATCCGCTCGTAAATACGGTGTGGCAGTTATGGTGGATATAATAAACACCGAAAACCCGGTGAGGAGAGCGAAGGAACTGGAAGAGATGGGTGTGGATTACGTCTGTGTGCACGTGGGAATAGACCAGCAAATGCGGGGAACGGATACGTTAAATCTGTTGGAAAAAGTATCGGCTGCGACACGTACACCATTAGCAGTAGCGGGTGGTGTAGATGCGGAAATGGCATCAGAAGCGGTGAATCTGGGTGCCGACGTCATTATTGTGGGCGGGAACATAACGAGGTCTGCGAAGGTGCGTGACTCAACGATAAAGATAAGAGAAAGCATGGATTTGGGGACGGTAGGAAAAGAAGAGACAAAGGATGCGAAGAAGAGAACGATAACGTTGGATGCCCGGATTTTCGAGTTGTTTATGCATGTATCCACACCGAACATTTCGGATGCAATGCATCGTAAAGGAGTAATGCAGGGAATAAAACCGGTATTTGAGGATATAAAGCTCGTGGGCAAGGCGGTAACCGTGCAGACGTTTGAGGGCGACTGGGCGAAGCCGGTAGAGGCAACGGACGTGGCGAAGCGAGGAGAAGTAATAGTCGTTTACGCAGGTTCGAAGGACGTAGCTATATGGGGTGAACTCGCATCATGGAGCTGCCACCAGAAAGGAATTGCAGGTGTGGTTATAGACGGTGCGGTGCGTGACATAGCGGAAATAAGACGAATAAGATTCCCGGTTTTCACTAAATACGTGGTGCCGAATGCCGGGGAGCCAAAGGGCTTCGGAGAACTAAATGCGGAGATAAAATGCGGTGGGCAGGAAGTGAACCCAGGGGATTGGATTATAGGAGACGACAACGGTGTTGTGGTTGTTCCGAAGGGGCATGCGTATGAAATCGCAAGGCGTGCGAAGGAAGTATGGAAAAACGAGGAACGAATAAGAGAGGAGATAAAGAGGGGTAAGACGCTTTCTCAGGTGCTTGAGTTGCATAAGTGGGAGAAGAGAGGATAAGATAAGAAGGAGAAGAAGATAGCGGTTTAGCGGTTTGGCGGCTTAGTAGCTTAGTAGCTTAGTGGGGGTTACAAATTCCTAAACCGTATTTGTATAGATAGCAGGAGCAAGAAAAAGAAGCAATGGTGGTTAGAATAGCCAAAGGAAAAAACAGCCCTATTATCGTGGGCTCGTGAGAATAGGTGTAATTCACCTAGGGATACCCAAAACTCTCCACAAACTCCTCAACCTCCTTCCGGGACACCTCCAAAAACCCAGGATGTTTCGTAGCGAGCTCCATCAACTCGATTATCAACTCCGTAAACCGCTCATCTGACTCTTCCAGCTTAAACGCCTGCTTAACGCATGTCGCGATATACTGACTCCGGCTTGTATATCTCCTGCACCTATAAGGGATTCATATATCGGATGGGGCTTTAAACTTTTCGACTAAAGCCCCGGGAGGGATTTGAACCCTCGACCTGCTGATTACAAATCAGCCGCTCAA
>CAZXYJ010000230.1:0-1620 GCA_964644925.1 uncultured Halobacteria archaeon
CGGCAATCGCTACTCCTGACTCCTGACTCAACAATCTATTTACTCACCTCTCTTCATTTCTGCTTATTTCTATCATAAATAAATAATCTTGAACGGCATTAGCATCATAAGTTTTGGCACAATTAAAACTCGAGCAAAGAAAGCTGCTGCCTCTTCTGTCCTTTTTCTGTCTTTTCATCTACCGTTGTTTCTTCACCTCTTTTTGATTTTAACTCTATACTCCCGTATTTACCCCCGCCACCAGGTATTACCCGTATCTCTCCCTCTCTAAACGCCTTTATCGCCTCTATTACACGGGCATCCAGGTTGAAATTAGCAGTATTCGTATGAAAATCGTCCATCGGAGCATCTACCAAAACGTTAACTTCGGTGCCAAATCCAGCTAATAGCGATTCCCATACAGTATTCACGGCTTTTGAACTCGTGGACTTATGCAATGCCAATCCGATTATCATAGCCAGCGGTATCAAATGCAAATAAGGGGGTCTGTGTTCGGGATGCGTGCCATCACAATTAGCAAGCTCATTTACCCGGTCACGCACACCTTTCTTTATCAAACCGCCGCAGTCGCATCTCCATTTCCTTATTACCGCTTCGGTGAGCGAATAATGCTTATAGCATCGGATACATGCACTTTCGTTATACTTACCCTCCGCTGGGGGCACACCCACGTTAAGCACGGGCTTTCTGCCTCTTTTTCGCTCTATCGCTGCTTTCAACTCCTCAAAACTCGTGTCCTCCACTTGAAACCGGTTGAACTCTCTCGCCAGCCGAATAGGGTAAGGCGAATGCGCATCCGAGTTAGTCAAAAACGTAAGCTCTCGCAACTCTTCTATTCTATCCGCATAAGACGAATCCGCACTCAACCCCAGCTCCACAAAAGAAACGTATCCCACCATATCGCCGTAGCACTCCTGCAGCGAATTATGGTATGCGTATAAAGCCGTCCAGGGCGTAAACGCATGACAGGGACCTATAAGAGCTTCTGCATCCTTCGCATATTCTGCTATTTCGTCACCACGCAGTCTCAGCGAAGGTCTGCCATCCGAATCAATGTCCCGCGAATACCTGCTGAACGACTCGTATAATTCCTCCGCCTTCGCGATGCCAGGCAATATGAGCAAATGATGCACTCTTCTCATATCTTCTACTTCCACCGTGAGCACAAAATCGGTATTTGCATTTTTGCCCTTACCCTTGTCCTTACCCGTAAAGTAAAAAATCCCGCTCCTTTCCTCCAGCTCTTTTATCCCTTTTAACCATTTCGGATGTAAACAATCACCGGTGCCGAGCAGCTGTATCCCTTTCCTTGTACCTTCTTTCGCCAGCGTGGGTAAATCCATACGAGGAGAAGTAGCTGCCGAATAATGTGAATGGATATGCAAGTCAGAAGTGACAATCATTTTTTCATTGTATATAACGTATACCCTCCTTCTATTTGAGCAGACACGGATTTACACGGATTTATTTTAGTTTAACCGTGTTGAGTCTCATCATCTGTGTTAATCTGTGTAATCTGTGGTTAATGATTTTTAATCTTCGGAATAGCGGGGGATGGATTCGAACCATCGATCTCCGGGTTATGAGCCCGACGGGATCTCCTAACTACCCTACCCCGCT
>CAZXYJ010000231.1:0-1617 GCA_964644925.1 uncultured Halobacteria archaeon
TTTTTTTCCATACCTCTATGATTTTATAATCCTTTGAATCGTAATAGAAATAAGGCAAAAGTGATAAAATTAAGCTATGAAAAGGGAACAATAGTGGTAAAGAGCAATTTCAAGCTGCCACATACCGTTTGGGATATTAGGTCAAATAGTTACAGATGCTTGCCGATGTTTTATAAGGATTTGATAGACTATCTAAAACTTTCCGGGCTTGATTACGAAGACAACGTTCTTGATTTAATGCCCATGCAGAATTTAGCCTGCAATTTGAGCCTGCACGATTATCAAAAAGATGCATTAGATAAATGGCTGCAAACAAAGAGTGGTGCTTTAGTCCTGCCTACCGGTGCTGGCAAGACGGTAATAGGAATAAAAGCAATTTCAGTGCTGAACGTTCCAACGCTGATTGTAGTGCCGACTTTAGAGTTGGTTCAGCAATGGAAAAAAGAACTGGAGAACAAATTGGGAATTGAAGTTGGCACATACAGCGGCGAAGGGCACATATTAAAGCCAATAACAGTAGCGACTTATGATACCGCATATTTAAGGGCTGAGGAACTTGGAAACAGGTTCCTTCTCCTGGTCTTCGATGAGGTTCACCATCTGCCTTCGCCGGGATATGCAAACATAGCAGAGATGTTTATTGCTCCTTACCGGCTGGGATTGACTGCAACTTATGAACGAGAAGATGAACGCCATAACGACCTTGAAAGATTGATAGGAGGAAAGGTTTATGAGATAGGCATAGATAAACTGAGCGGAAAACATTTGGCTGAATATACGACAAGGAAAATCGTTACTGATTTAACTGAGGATGAACGGGAGGAATACGAAAAATACCACTCGGTATTCACAGATTTCTTGAAAAGAGAGCACATAATCCTGAAATCACCTGCAGATTTCAGGTTGCTCGTGATGAGGAGTGGTCGTGACGCAAGGGCGAGAGAGGCTTTGCTGGCAAGGAACAAAGCGAGGAGAACAGCGTTAAACTCGAAATCGAAGTTAAATGCTCTTTCTGGAATTTTGGAGAAACATTTCGGTGGACGAATGATAATATTTACCGAGCACAATTCGTTAGTCTATGCAATCTCCAAGGAGTTTCTCATACCTGCAATCACGCATACAACACAGAAAGAGGAGCGTGCGGAAATACTGAATAACTTCCGGGAGGGAAAATATAAGGTGGTAGTAACCTCTAAGGTTCTGGAAGAGGGTATTGATGTTCCTGAAGCTTCAGTTGGTGTTATATTGAGCGGAAGTGGCAGTAAAAGGGAATACAAGCAGAGATTGGGGAGGATATTGAGAAAGAAAGAAGGAAAACTCGCAATACTTTACGAAATCGTATCAAAAAAGACGACTGAAATGGGTATAGCAAGGAGGCGTAGAGGCACGAAAGTTAAGACGTCCGAATGAGAAAATATTGAAAGAGAAGTTTAGGGCAAAGTTTAAATATGCCTAACAACAAAAAACCATGGATATAATATCCTTTCCAGTTCTCATAAGCAAAGAAGGAAAATGGTTTGTGGCATCTTGCCCCATGTTGGACATAGCTACGCAGGGAAGAACCGAAGAAGAAGTTAAGGAGAATATGGTGGATTTAATCGAAGAGTATATGGAAGA
>CAZXYJ010000232.1:0-1604 GCA_964644925.1 uncultured Halobacteria archaeon
CTTACATCTCTGAAAAGGAAATCCAGTGGCAGATAAGCTTCTACATGCAGTAACTTATACCACCTCATCGCATAGTAAATAACAACGTAAATATTTATGGAGACCATGCTAACGGCAATCCCCTGGTAAATCCAGTTTGACATTACCCGACCCTTCAGTTTCGTGGACTCAAGATGCATGTAAGCAAAGAGAACCCAGCCAAATAAGATGAGTACAATACCTGAGCAGGCACTTTCCCAAAGCTCTATCTTTTGGTCAAGGCTTATAAATGTTCGCCATAAAATCGCCACAAGTACTATCACTACCAATGTTCGCTTATCAAATATCGCCTTCCCGAAGGATTCTTGTGTGCCCATCTTTATTTAAAAGTCCCTCTCTTTCTGTATTTCTTTTAAAAGTAAAAGGCATATAAAAATGTTTCGCTTTTTATCTGTTTCCTGCAAATTCCGCGTGCCACCGGTGTCACGCTGAAAAAAAAAGGGATAGTCTTATATGCATGTGCTTTAAATATAAGAAATCGTCATAAACATGATAAGTGTAGTTGAACATTTTCCAGTGCTCGTGATTGCAATATCCATGCTTTCCGCATTCACTATTTTAATCGCCGGCTGGCGGAACAAGAAATCTTGTGCTTTCATCTCCATCGCAACCATTCTCGTTCAATTCATCATGTCTATTTTTATCCTGCACCACGTCCTCACTAAAGGTACCATTTATTACTGGCTCGGCGGATGGAAACCTCCCTGGGGCATAGAATACGTCGTTGATGCTTTGAATGCTTATGTACTGGTCATACTTCTGTTTTTGAGCTTGATATGCGTAGTGTATTCAAAGAGGAGCATAGAGCACGAGCTACCACATAAGATTGCCCCTTTTTATACCGTTTACCAACTCCTCGTCACCGGATTATGCGGTGTAGTTGTCACTGGGGACATATTCAACCTGTATGTGTTTGTGGAGATAATGTCTCTATCTGCGTATGCGTTAATAGCTTCGAGGGGTAAAATAGCGCTGAAGGCGAGTTTTACTTACCTCGTATTGGGTTCTATCGGTGCTTGTTTCTTCTTGCTCGGTATCGGTTTTCTGTATTCAGTAACGGGCTCGCTGAACATGCATGACCTCTCCCTTTTATTGCCACCGCTATACGGAAACAAAGTAGTTCAGGCAGCTTTTGTCTTCTTCCTCGTTGGTTTGAGCATAAAAATGGCGCTCTTCCCGCTCCATACCGTGTTACCGGATTCGCATTCCTTCGCTCCCTCCGAGATAAGTGCAATGCTTTCCGGCATTATTATTGAAGTTTCTACCTATGCGCTAATAAGGGTCTGTTTCTCGGTTTTCACGCTGGACTTCATCAAACTCTTGCCCATATTCGATTTTCTTTGCTGGATAGCCGCATTCGGTATAATCATTGGCTCTATTCTCGCGATAGCACAGTATAATCTGAAGAGGATGCTTGCTTATTCATCCGTTTCGCATATGGGGTACATTATGCTTGCGGTTGGACTTTCCGTTTCCACGCACTCTGCCCTTTGGGGCGGGCTGACCCCTGCATTGATGCACATACTGAACCACGCACTGATGAAAGGGTGTTTGTTCCTTGTTGC
>CAZXYJ010000233.1:0-1588 GCA_964644925.1 uncultured Halobacteria archaeon
GCAGAACGGCAGCAATGAGGAAATACAGAGGTAGCGAAGTGAGAGAAGAATTAGCTAAGCGGAATATAATAGTGAAAACACGAGAACGAAGGAAGAGAGACGTGAGGCGGAAAAGAGGCATTCCGTTCGATAAATACGGTGAGCTGGCAGAGGAAGTAGCAGCGGCTTATAAAGACCCTGAGGTGGTGATTCGGAGTTGTGAAGTGTCGGGAATAGCGAAAAAAGTGGCGGCTTTTAGAGGCATTGGAGTGATAAAAGGGTAAATTCTTAGTGAAACAACGATTAAATTTAGAAGTTATTCGTATTTGTATAGCCTATGTAAAAAACCACGAGATTTCACAAGATTATCACAAGAAACGAGGTTAATAGAGGATAAATTAACCAATAATGTGAGAAGACATGGCCAATATTATCCCTTCTCTTGTGGAAATCTGTGTAATCTTGTGGTTCGCTAAACACCCATAGTTATTCATATTTTATATAGCCCAGTATCTTCTTTGCACTTCTTTTACCTCTTCCACTCTTATTCGCACTCGCTCACTCGCTCTTATTTCACTTTCTTTTACCCTTAACTCGCTCTCATCGGATAACAGCGAATTGAAAACCGATAAAGCGGATTCTGCAATGGCATTCAGGTTATATCCGCCCTCTAAAGCCATTACAATTCGTCCGTGGCTATTCTTTTCCGCTATATCCTTTATCAAAGACGTGAACCGCCCAAAGCCACGAGACGTCACGTTCATTGATGCCAACGGGTCGGCAGCATGTGCATCAAATCCGACGGATACGAGCACAAAATCAGGACTGAACTCCATAGCTATCGGAACTAAAATATTATTCAATGCATATAAGTAGCCGTCATCATCGGTACCTGCTGGCAGTGGGACATTAACGGTGAAACCTTCCCCCTCCCCTTTACCCACTTCATCTATCCATCCAGTACCGGGATAATGAGGGTATTGATGTGTGGAGAAATACAAAACAGAAGCGTCATCGAAAAACATCCTTTGCGTGCCATTCCCGTGATGCACGTCCAAGTCGGCAATCAAAACGCGGTTGATACCATATTCCCTTTTTAAATGTTCCGCAGCAATTGCAATATTATTAAATATGCAGAATCCCATGCCTTTGTTCGGAGTAGCGTGATGTCCCGGGGGTCTTATCAGTGCAAAAACGTGCTTCAGGCTATTTGACTCGTCCATTACTTCGTCAACGGCTTTTGTTACGCCCCCTGCGGCGAGCATCGCAATTTCATAGGTAGCTTCGCATAACGGCGTATCCTGGTCAAGTGCGCCCCCGCCCCGGCTGCACACCGCTTCTACTTCTCTTATATATTCGGGAGCATGCACGTACCGTAGTTGCTCTTCCGATGCCTTTGCCGGGACAATTCTTCGCAGCTTTTCCGCGATTCCCGTTTCTTCCAGTTTCCGTATTATGGCTCTCAGTCGTTCCGCCGTCTCAGGATGAACGCCCGTGTCATGCTTCAGGTAATCTTCGTGATAGACGAATCCCGTGGAAGTGGTGGTGTTCATTTTATAGTCATTCCGAAAAGTATTTTAAAACCACAAGATTACACAACACTTTTTCT
>CAZXYJ010000234.1:0-1557 GCA_964644925.1 uncultured Halobacteria archaeon
TAAATCTCTATTACCACACCAGCACCGCACCAAACGGCTTTTTCTGAGTACTGCCTCCTTATTTCTTCCTTATGAACCGTGCAGTGACAGGGTATTACCATTTTCAGCTTCTCTAATGCCTTCAGGTTATCGAACCCATGAAAACCGCCTATCACACCGTAGAGTTCTCCGAACCTCTTTGCCGCCTCTAAAATGTTTTCCAACCCCGGATGCGCACAGCCGGTCAAAACAACTACGCCTTCGCCTCCTTTTGTATCCAAGACCAGTGACTGCTCCTTTATCCCTGCCCCTGCCCTGAGCTCCCCCGTTGTATGAACACCTGGAACAATGTCCGCAGGTCCCGAGACCTCAACGACTTCCGCAGCCTTTTCCTCAATGCTTTTCTTTGTTCTCCGCGTGAATGAACGGGGCACGTACACCGCGACATTTTGATGTAACACGGCATCAAGACCGCCAATATGGTCCCAGTGCTCGTGCGATAGTGCGATAATTTCAATATCTTCTTTTTTTAGCACCAACCGCTGCATGTTACGCGACAAAATCTCAGCCGACGCACCCGTGTCAAACAGTATTTTCTTCTCTGCTTCGAGCAGACATGCAAACCCCCAATCGCTCTCCAATCCCTCTTTCGCCTCGTTATCGTAGACTATTCTCAGTTTCATTTTTCTTTCCCCTTTAGATATTTATATCTAATAATTTCTTAATTAAAAGAAATGGAAATAAATGCGAAGGAAAAAATGGAGATGGTAATGCAGATGAAGAAGATAGCTTTAGCAAAACTCGTCATTCCTTTTTGCATCGCGGGCGCCATGGTGATATTCTTCTGGTTTGCTGGTCCAGATATATACACACAATATGCGACGGTATTCAGCATTTATTCATTCATGCCACTCGGCGGTGCGGTAGCTGCAATTCCTGCGGGTTTAAAACTTGGCATTCCCCCTATAGGTCTTATATCCTTTATCATTTTCACTGACGCCGTCCTCTCTTTGTTTTTAGTCTGGAACTTCGACTATGCGAAGAAAATACCGGGTTTAGGGAAGCTTGTGGAAAGAGCGGAGGAAAATGGAGAAAAGGCAATAAGGAAATATAAATGGGCGAAGAGATTCGGATTTATAGGGCTTGTTGTTTTGGTCATGTTCCCGCTTCAATGGACTGGTTCCGCAGTGGGAGCAATGGTGGGTAGGCTAATTGGGATGACGCCTTTGATGACCTGGCTTGCAGTGATTGTGGGCACTTTTATCCGGTCTACCCTTACAACACTTATTTCTATTGGCGTATTGTCTTTCCTGTAATTAAAGCCAGGGTGGCAGAGTGGACAAATGCGGTGGCCTCGAGAGTCACTGCCCCTTGCGGGGCGCTCAGGTTCGAATCCTGACCCTGGCGTGAACAAGAAAACAGAAAATGTATTTGTTTAGCTAATTTTTATAACCACAAGATTACACAGATTTCCACGAAAAAGAATATTATTAACATAGTTTCGGTAAACTATTAGCTCCTTTATACCAGGATAATCCCAAGTTCTTGTGTTAATCTTGTGAAATCTCGTGGTTTTTT
>CAZXYJ010000235.1:0-432 GCA_964644925.1 uncultured Halobacteria archaeon
TCTCTGGGTTGCTCTCTTCGGGTATGGACGTGACCGGTGCAGGAACAACCTCATTTGGCGTTTCCGCCTTCTGCGGCTGGCAGCTCAAAAAGGATATAACTGCTTATGTGACGGCATCGCATCTGCCACCCGAATGGAATGGCGTGAAGCTTTATACAGGAGCAGGAATAGGGTTTTCCGCTGATGAGAATGAAGAGATACGAGACATAGTGCTGGAAGGGAAAGAAGAAGTGGTTTCATGGGGTAAAGTTGGTAATTACCATAAGATAGATTTGAGAGAGAAATATATAGAGTACATAGCGGGAAGATTTAACCGTAACATTTTCGAGGGGGGGAAAATCGTAATGGATTTGGGGGGTTATTATAGCCATGCATGAAAGAGGAATATCAGCACGGAAAAAGGTTATTGAAAAGGGGGAATACGATATGTAC
>CAZXYJ010000235.1:442-1544 GCA_964644925.1 uncultured Halobacteria archaeon
TCTCTGGGTTGCTCTCTTCGGGTATGGACGTGACCGGTGCAGGAACAACCTCATTTGGCGTTTCCGCCTTCTGCGGCTGGCAGCTCAAAAAGGATATAACGGCTTATGTGACGGCATCGCATCTGCCACCGGAATGGAATGGCGTGAAGCTTTATACAGGAGCAGGAATAGGGTTTTCCGCCGATGCAAATGAAGAGATACGGGATATAGTGCTGGAAGGGAAAGAACACGAAGGACAAGCTTACTGGGATGAAGTCGGCGACTATCAAGAGGTGGATTTGAAGAATGAGTATATAGAATACATAGCGGAACGATTTGAGAGTAACGGCAAGAACATCTTTAAAGAGAGGAGAATCGTGCTGGATTGCGGAAACGGGAGCATGGGATTGGTAGCGCCAGACGTGATGAAACGAGTAAAACTAAAGACCGATGCGCTGCTGTTTGTAACTCCTGACGCTTCTTTTCCTAACCGACCCTCTGAACTCACGGAGGATAGTTTAGGAACGTTAAAAGAAGAAGTAAAACGAAAAAAAGCTGATTTTGGCGCTGCTTTTGATGGCGATGGTGATAGAGCGGCAATTGTAGATGATAAGGGAAGAATGCTGAGCGCAGACCAGTGTGGCGTCATCCTCGCTAAGAATTTATTACGGGATAGAAACGGAATTGTTCTGGCAAACGTTGAATGCTCAATGCTTATCGAGCGTGAGGTAGAAAAGCTGGGTGGTAAAATAGAACGAATACCGGTAGGTCATACTTTCCTGACAAAAGAAGCGAACGAAAGAAACGCAGTGCTTGGTATAGAATCAAGCGGGCATTACGTCATTCCTTCTTTTTTCCCGTTTGACGATGCGATGATAATCCCGCTAAAAATAGCGGAGATCCTGGCAGAAACGGGAAAGAAGTTATCAGAACTCGTGGATGGCTTGCCAACGTTTCCTAAGGAGAGGATGAACCTTGAATGTGGTGATGCAGTGAAGTTTGAGGTGATGCACGCTCTCGCTGAGCGGTTGGCATACGAATATGGCGCCGACAAGATAAACACGATGGACGGGATAAGATTAGACTTTTCGGAGGAAGGCTGGGCGCTGATAAGGGCTTCTAA